>NZ_CFQZWI010000078.1:0-14249 GCF_986127675.1 Holdemania sp.
ATTTGCACGAGTAAATGCAGTCCGCGTCTTTGCAAAAGTAAATGCAATTTCTTTTAGTCTTAAGGCTGCGTTTACTTTTTCAATTCACAACACTCTATCTTTAAGATACTTGCTTCAAATATCCAAGCAGTTTACTAAATTTCTATGTTATGATTGATATAGGTTTATGAATTAGATTTGAGGGATGGAAGATGGACGCAAGACAGTACCTGAAAAAATATTTTGGCTATGAATCTTTCCGAGAAGGTCAGGAGAAAATCATTAATGCAATTCTTGCGGGGCGCGATGCATTGGCAATCATGCCGACAGGGGCAGGGAAATCAATCTGCTATCAAATTCCTGCTGTGATGTTGCCTGGGATTACATTGGTAATTTCACCGCTGATATCACTGATGATGGATCAGGTCAAGGCTTTAAATGAGGCTGGAATTCGCGCCGCTTTTATTAATTCATCCCTGAGCGAAGCTCAATTTGCTAAAGCTTTACTGTTTGCTGAAAAAGGAGTCTATAAGATTATCTATGTTGCTCCGGAACGATTAGAAAGTCACGATTTTATTCATTTTGCCCGTCAAGCTGATATTTCCATGATTACCGTTGACGAAGCTCACTGCATTTCTCAATGGGGTCAAGATTTTAGACCAAGTTATTTGAAAATCATCGGATTTGTCAAAAGTTTGCCAAAACGCCCGATTGTCAGTGCATTTACGGCAACCGCAACGCAAGAAGTAAAAGTAGATATACTCTGTGTTTTAAATCTGATTGAACCGGAGGTGGTCGTGACTGGATTTGATCGGAAAAACTTATTTTATAGTGTAGAAAAAAGAAAAGATAAAGATCGTTTTGTTATAGAGTATGTTCAAAAACATGCGAAGGAAAGCGGAATTATCTATTGCGCGACTCGCAAAAACGTAGATAACCTTTTTATGTTGCTTTCCAAACAAGGTGTTTCTGTCACCCGCTATCACGCCGGATTAGACAAAGAGGAAAGAAAAAGAAATCAGGATGATTTTATCTATGACCGAACTCCGGTCATTGTGGCAACGAATGCTTTTGGGATGGGCATTGATAAATCGAACGTTCGGTATGTGATTCATTATAATATGCCTCAAAGCATGGAAAGTTATTATCAAGAAGCAGGCCGTGCAGGTCGGGATGGCGAGACTTCACAATGCATCCTATTATTTTCAGCCCAGGATATCATGATCAACAAGTTCCTGCTGGAAAATAAAGATTTTTCTGATCTTTCTTCTGAGGAAATTGAGATTATAAAACAACGGGATGCCAGGCGTCTTAAAATTATGGAAAATTATTGCAGAACCAATGAATGTCTGAGAAATACCATTTTAGATTATTTTGGGGAAAAAGTAATAAAACCTTGCGATAACTGCGGTAATTGCATGAAAGACTATAAAAAAATCGATATGACTGAAGAAGCGAAACAGGTTATCAATTGCGTTGCAGAAACAAGAGGCCGGTACGGATTAACGATAGTATTGGGAACCTTAATCGGTGCAAATCGTGCAAGACTCAAAGAGGTAGGTACGAATCGTTACAAAACCTATGGAGCATTAAAGGAATACTCTGTGTCACAGATCCGAGAGCTCATCTATGAACTTATTAATCAGAGATATTTGGTGCAGACAGAGGACCAATATGGAGTTTTGAAGCTTGGCGATATCACGATGCTGCAAGATGAGAATACCCATGTGATTTTAAAAGTCACTGAAGAAAAAACACAGGAAGCTGGAAAAATAAAGAGTAAGCAAAGAAATACAGACAAGCTTACTTCCGCTGGCTATGTTTTATTTGATGCTTTGCGTAAACTTCGGACAGATATTGCGAGGGAGGAAGGATTACCGCCATATATCATTTTCAATGATAAGACATTGATTGAAATGTGTGTTAGATTGCCGCTTGATGAAGAGGCCATGTTAGATATCGCAGGCGTCGGCGTTAATAAACTACAAAAATATGGACAACGATTTTTAGCGGTCATTGTGGACTTTAAAAAGACGCATCAAGAGGATAAAACCTCAATTCAAGATAATGTTTAAGTTTACGATATTTGAGTTAAAAGAAGAAAAATAAGTATTGTGAGATGAGTGGAAAGCAAGGAGTTCCCATAAAAGATTGAATTTAATGAGAAATGATGTTATAGCCATTGTAATTTGAATGATTGAATAAGAATCAGCCGGATAAATGTTTTAATCATAAAAGGATAAGAAAAAGGCCGGTAAAGCAGAGTGAGATTGTCTCTGCCTACCGGCCTCTTATATATGATTTTAATTTCTATTCATGTATTCTGACAGACAAGGATAAACCGTGATGGACATACTTTGAAAAAGCTTCTTCTTTACTCCCTACTGAAACACCAGCTGCTCCATCATCCGCGCGGCCCCGTCTTCTTTATGCGATAACGCATGATGCCGCGCCATCGCCAGCACTTCCTCCGTCGCGTTGGCGACAGCGACGCTGTGTCCGGCGACGTTCAACATCGGCAGGTCGTTGGCGTTATCACCAAATGCCGCCGTTTCCTCCGGCGTGCAGTTCAGCTGCCGCATGACCCATTTCAACGCTTCGCCTTTATTCGCCTGCGGATGCAGAATCTCCAGGTTTGACGGATGCGAAGACGTCAGTTCAATTCCCTCTTCATCCGATAACAGATTGATCAGCGCCTGCTTTTTTTCCGGATAATCGCGGCTGGTAATAAAATGAATCTTCGCGATCTGCGCGTCCGGCAGGGCATCCAAGAAATCCTTCCCCGATTCCCAAATCCGGTTTTTCAAAATATTTTTCAAATAAGAACCGTCGATCTTCAACGCCTTCCGGTCGTCCAGAATCGCCAGATGACTGTGAAGCCGGCCTTCAATCAAACAACTCCAATGTGGATTCATCGGTTCCGCCTTTGTCAATAACGCTTTGGCTCTGGCCGCAGGCAGCGTATTGGAAACCAGCGTCTCTCCCGTTTGATTATCCACGATCAAGCCTCCGTTGGCCGTGACGATCCAGCGAATTTTTTTCTGCTCCCGCAGCCATTGCGGAATCTCCCCTAAGGGCCGGGAACTGCACGGCACAAATTCCACGCCGCTGTCCAAAATTCGGCTGAGAATTTCCTTTGTGGTTTCGGTTAAGACAAAATGTTCGTTCAGTAATGTGAAATCCAGGTCGGTGGCGATCAGGCGTATTGAACTCATAAACAAAAATCCTCCTCTTTCCTCTTTCCGAATATTTTCTAACTATGATACCAAAGCCGCCGAAGGAATACAAGCCTGAAAATACAAATGGGTGGCAAGCTTCGCAAAATTCAAATCAAGCTCAGGCAGAAAGCCGGAAATGTCTGGAATTTGCGGATTATGTAGAGAAATCCTTGCTTTTTACCACCAGGTATGGTTTACTATTCCTGGTCTTTTTATCAAGAATGAGGGAGAGAGTCAGCTCGACGAACTCATACCAACCTGCTTGAAAGCAAGGTGGTAATGCTGGCAACGATAAGAAAGCAGGACGATGAATCATGAAGCCTTCTTTCTGAAGGCTTTTCTTATGCGTCATATCTGCCTTGATAAAAAAGACAAGGAGGATAATCTATGAAAAAATTTTTTACCAGCGAATCCGTCACCAGCGGACACCCGGACAAAATCTGCGACGCCATTTCCGACGCGATTCTGGACGAAGCACTTCGTCAGGATCCTGCCAGCAAGATGGCGGTGGAAACGACGATCAAAGACAATCTGATTTTTATCTATGGCGAAGCGAACACCAGCGCCGATCTGCCGTTTGAGAAAATTGCGAAGGACAAAATCCGCGAAATCGGCTACACAGAAGAATTTGAAGTCTTGACCAAGGTGTCGAAGCAGTCGGCGGAAATCTATGAAGCGGTCATGCATGATGAAGCTGATATGGGCGCGGGCGATCAGGGAATTATGTTCGGTTACGCCTGCAACGAAACAGAAAACTATATGCCGATGCCGATTGCGCTGGCTCACCGGCTGGCGGAACGGCTGGAACAAGTCCGCAAACAGGAAGCTTACTCCATCCTGAAACCCGATGGCAAAACTCAGGTCACCGTGGAATATGATGATAACAAACCAGTCCGGCTCGACACCATTGTCGTTTCCACGCAGCATATTGCCGAAGCGACCCAGGAAGAAATCCGGGCCAAGATCATCAATGAGGTCATCAAGCCGGTGATCGACGCCAACCTGATCGACAAGGACACGAAGATCCTCGTAAATCCAAGCGGATCCTTCGTCGTCGGCGGACCATTCGGCGACAGCGGCACAACCGGCCGTAAGATCGTCGTCGATACCTACGGCGGCATGGGACGGATCGGCGGCGGCTGCTTCAGCTCCAAGGACCCGAGCAAGGTTGACCGCAGCGCGGCCTATTACAGCCGTTTCGTCGCCAAGAACCTGGTGGCGGCCGGTCTGGCGGATCGTTTGGAAATTGAAGTCTCTTACGCTATCGGTAAGAGCGAACCGATTTCGATCTATGTCGAAACCTTTGGTACCGGCAAGGTCAGCGACGAGGAAATTCTGGAAATTATCCATAAGAATTTCGATTTCCGCGTCTCCAGCATCCTTCGCCAGTTAGATCTGAAAAAGCCGATTTACAGCCGCTATTCCGCTTACGGTCACTTTGGCCGCAGCGACTGCGCCTGGGAAAAGTTAATTGAGTTAAAGCGCTGACCGGCGCTTTTTCTTCGTCGCCGAGGAAGACAAAACGACAAAATTCAAGTACAATTAAAATGAACAAGTCGTTTGAAAGAAATTCAAATGGAGTTCAGACTGGACTGTGAGGCGGCAAAGTAACGCGGAACAACCCGCCAAGGAGGAAGACAATGACTGATTTTTTACCTGTAACCCGTGAAGAAATGGAACAACGCGGCTGGACCCAGCCCGATTTCGTCTATGTCAGCGGTGACGCCTATGTTGATCATCCGTCCTTCGGCCCGGCGATCATCACACGTATGCTGGAAGCTTACGGCTATAAGGTCTGCATGATCCCGCAGCCCGACTGGACGCGCGACGAACCCTTTATGGAATTTGGCGAGCCGCGGCTGGGCTTTCTGGTGTCCTCCGGCAACATCGACTCGATGGTCAATCATTACTCGGTCTCCAAACGCCGCCGTGATAAAGATAATTACACGGATAACGGCGAGATGGGCAAACGCCCGGACCGCGCGACGATCGTGTATTCCCAGAAAATCAAACAACTCTATCCCAAGACGCCGGTGATTCTGGGCGGGATTGAGGCATCACTGCGGCGGTTAGCCCATTATGACTATTGGGATGATCAAGTCCGGCGGTCGATCCTTTTAGATTCCGGCGCCGATCTCGTATTGTACGGCATGGGCGAGAATTCGATCATCGAGCTGGCGGAAGCACTGGACGGCGGCCTGCCAATTCAGGATATCATCTGGATTAAAGGCTCCGTCTACAAATGCAAGACGATCGATCATCTGTTTGAGCATAAGCTGCTGCCTTCCTTTGAAGAAGTGTCGCAGGATAAGCGCAAATATGCCGAGAGCTTCCGTATCCAGCATCTCAACATCGACGCCCTCAATGCCACGGTGCTGGTCGAGCCGTATCAAGGCTGGTATGTCGTCGCCAATACTCCGGCGCTGCCTCTGACGCAGCAACAGATGGATTTTACCTATTCACTCCCCTACAAACGAACCTTTCATCCGATGTATCATCACATCCCGGCGATTGATGAAGTCCGCTTTTCGATCATCGCCAACCGCGGCTGTTTCGGCAGCTGCGCTTTCTGCGCGCTGACCAATCATCAAGGCCGGGTGATTTCTTCACGAAGCAAGCAGTCGATTCTGGAGGAAGCAAAAAAGATAATCCAGGATCCGGATTTCAAAGGTTACATCCACGACGTCGGCGGACCGACCGCCAATTTCTACCATCCTTCCTGTCAGGATCAGCTGAAGCGCGGAACCTGTCCTGGTAAGGAATGCCTGCATCCCAAGCCATGCAAAAATCTTGAGGTTTCTCATCGCGATTATCTCAGCATCCTGCGCGATCTGCGGGTATTGCCGGGCGTGAAAAAGGTGTTTGTGCGCTCGGGCGTGCGGTACGATTATCTGATGTACGATCAAGACGATACCTTTTTCCGCGAGCTGGTGCAGTATCACATCTCCGGTCAGCTGAAGGTAGCGCCGGAACATGTCAGCGACAAGGTGCTGGATACGATGGGCAAATGCAATCACGCCCTGTATGAAAAATTCAGGGAGAAGTATCTGGCGCTGAACAAGGAATATGGAATGAATCAATTCCTCGTTCCATATCTGATGAGCTCGCATCCCGGCTGTGATCTGAACGACGCGATCGAGCTGGCCTGTTATCTCAAGTCGATCAATCACATTCCGCAGCAGGTGCAGGATTTCTATCCGACCCCGGCGACAATTTCCACGACGATGTACTGGACGGGGCTGGATCCGATGACGATGAAACCGGTCTATGTCGCCCGGGATCCGCATGAGAAGCAGCTGCAGCGGGCATTAATGCAATTCAACGCCCCGCGGAATTATAAGCTTGTGCATGAAGCGCTGACCCGCGCCGGCCGGACCGATCTGATCGGTTATGGCCGCGACTGTCTGATTCCGCCTGTTCCCTGGGGAAAACAGGAGGCAGGCAGTCGGCAGAAAACGGGACGGAGTGCAAAGGAAGAAAGCAAGCGGTCGGGGAGAAACAGTGGGAACTCCAGGTCTGGAAGCCGCTCGCAAAAGCTCACAAAGGGGCGTGAGAAAGCCGCTGCTGATGGAAAAAAGCAGGCTGCCTCAGACAAGCGTTTTGATCAGCGTGGGAAAACGTCCAAAAGCTCGATTTCATCTCAAGGCAAACGCCGGGGATAATCCATATCCAGACAAACAGAAATTAAATAAAGCAAGTAAAAACGCCGCAATCACCCCGCGGCGTTTTCTTGAAGCTTGCCTTCGGGTCTTCTCAGAAACAGCTGCCGTCGATTTTTTGTTTACCACTGCATCGCAAGATCGTGGTTGAAACGATTCATCCAATCGCATGCCGGACATTCAGACTGCCGCAGATCCCTCCTGTACTCTGAGCTGCAAATCAAAAACTGAATTTGAAAAGCGGGAATTCAGCGGCGACTCATTCGCGATTTGCCGCCTGTTTCCCGGTATTTTTCCAGGCAAAACCAAACCGCTTTCATTGCTGAAATTATTATCACAAATTATTGATGGATCAATGAATAAAAAAGCCATTTTTACAGTGTGCTATTGTTGAATTCAATTTTCAAAGGGGATATAATAAGAACATCAAGGGAGGACTAAAAGATGATTATTCAAAGTAAGCAGGTTTGGGTTTCCAGTACGTTCATTGAAGCGCAGCTGGAGATCATAGACGCGAAGATCACAGGAATTTACCCGTATGGAACCAAGCCGGTCGATAAGGATTACGGCGAGGATCGGATCCTGCCGGGCATGATTGATATTCATTGCCACGGAGGTCTGGGTTTTGATACGAACGACGCTAATCATGAAGGTCTGCGGACCTGGGCTGCCGGACTGCCGAAGGAAGGCATCACCGGTTTTTTGCCGACCACAGTCACGCAGAGTGAAGAAGTGCTGACCAAAGCGCTGATCAACGTCACGGAAGTCGTTGACGAAGGCTACGAAGGTGCGGAAATCCTCGGCATTCATTTTGAAGGCCCATACCTCAACGCGAAAAACAAAGGCGCGCAGCCGGAACAGTTCATCGTTACGCCGGATGTTGAGCAGTTCAAGAAGTATCAGGAAGCCGCCAAGGGCATGATCAAGGTTATCACACTGGCAACGGAAAAGGATCCGGACTGGGCTTTAACACGCTACGCCTCCAGCCATGGCGTCTGCGTATCCATCGGTCACTCCGGCGCAACCTATGAAGACGCGCTGATGGGCATTGCCAACGGCGCAAATTCCATGACGCATGTCTTTAACGGGATGAATGGTCTGCATCACCGCACACCGAATCTGGTCGGCGCCGCGATGCGCTGCCGCGACACCTATGGCGAAATCATCTGCGACGGCAACCATGTCAACTGGGCGGCGGTCAATGCTTACGTTACCGCAAAGGGCCGCGACTATGCCGTCATGATCGACGACGCGCTGTGCGCAAAAGGCTGCGAACCAGGCTACTATGAACTGGGCGGCAATCAGATTGATATCCGTGAAAACGGCTCCGCTTATCTGCACGGCACCGACACGCTGGCCGGCGGCACTTTGAAGTTTAACCGCGGTCTGCAGAACCTGGTTGAAAAGGCGCTGCTGCCGTTTGACTGGGCGGTCAACATGGTTTCCCTGAATCCGGCCCGTCTGTTGAAAATGGACGACCGCAAGGGTAAAATCATGGCGGGCTACGACGCCGATCTGGTTGTTCTCAACCGCGATTACGACGTGGTTCAGACATACTGCCTCGGAAAAGAAATGCTGTAAAAACCTGAACCTTTCAGGTTTTTCTTTGTAGTTGGACTTTGCCGGAGCAGAAAAACGGGACAGATTGCAGCGAATGCTGCCGGGGATTTCTGTTTTTCCCCCGCTTTCAGACTCCTTCCGCGCTCTGCGATGGCGAAGGTTTTTGTCCAAGCAGAAAAAACTGCTTCCATAACGTTCCGCATTGGAATAAGCGATTGATTTTAATTCCAAGATGCGTTTCCATTTTCACGAGTCTTAAACAAACAGCCTGTCCAGCTTCAATCTATCTCCATTATAAAAGCATATAAGAGTACAAAATAGAGACAAACTCCAAAGAAAAGAGGGAGCAAATATGAGAATTCAAAGCACGCGCGTCTGGCTGAACGAACAATTCGTTCCAGCTCAGCTTGTTTTTGACAACGGAAAGATCACGGCCATCGAATCCTATGATGCGCAGAAAGCCGACGTGGATTACGGCGATAAGCGGATCCTTCCAGGTCTGATCGACATTCACTGCCACGGCTACAACGGACTGGACTGCAACTATGCGACCCGCGAAGGTCTGCTGAACTGGATTGAATATCTGCCGCAGGACGGCGTCACCAGTTTTTTAGCGACGACCTCGACCGCTCCGGAAAGCAATCTGCTGGAATCCTTCGCGCTTATCAGCAAGATCATTGACGAAGATCACCGCGGGGCAAAAATTCAGGGCATCCACGTCGAAGGCCCGCAGATTTCCCATGAATTCAAGGGCGCGCACAATCCATACTTAATTCAGAAACCCAACATTGAACAATTTGACCGTTACCAGAAGGCGGCTGAAGGTAAGATCAAGATGATCTGCATCGCGCCGGAAAAAGATGACGATCACGCGTTGATCCGCTACTGTGTTTCCCAGGGCGTCAAAGTCGCGATGGGGCATACCGGAGCGAAATTTGATGAATGCGCCAAAGCGATCGAAGATGGCGCCGACAGCTTCACGCATACCTTCAACGGCATGCTCGGCCTGCATCACCGCGAACCGGGAACCGCCGGGGCCGCGATGTTCTTTGAGAACATTTACGCCGAGCTGATCGCCGACGGCGTGCATGTGCATCCGGCCGTCGCCAGTGTGCTGGGCCGCGTCAAGGGCAAGGATAAACTGATTCTGGTTACCGATTCCGTATCAATTAAGGGCCTGAAGCCGGGCTTCTATCACATGAAGGGCCGCGACGTGACGGTCGGCGAGGATGGCTGCGGACGGCTGCCTAACGGTAAGCTGGCAGGCAGCTCCAACCGCATGAACGTGCTGGTCGGCAACCTGATCGAAATGATGAAGCTGCCGCTGGCGACGGCGATCAACGCCGCGACAATCAATCCTGCCACGCGGATGGGCTTTGCCAACAAGGGCTTGATCGAAACCGGCTATGACGCCGATCTGTGCGTGCTCAATGACGATTACAGCGTAGCCCAAACCTGGGTGCTGGGCGAGGCCATGCTGCATGAGTAAAGCCCGCGCCGTCTTTTTCGACATCGATCACACGCTGTTCTCCCACACCCTTCACGATGTTCCCGCCTCGGCGTATACCGCGATTGAAAGGCTGAAGCAAAACGGCAGTCAGATCGCGCTGTGCACAAGCCGGGCGGTGGAGGAATTGGTCAATCTGCCGCCGAAGCTGACGGATCTGCTGGACGGGGTCGTCTGCGCTCAGGGTGGAATCATTATGGATCATGGGAAAATCATCGCCTCTAAAATCATTGACGAAGGCGATGCCGAACGGGTGATCGATTACTGCCGCCGCAACGATTTAGTCGTGCGTTACAGCGGCGTCCATGGTGAAAACAGCCACGATCTGCACTACACCCAGGAAATCAGCGATCTGTTCTATTTTCTGTATAAGATGCGTCCCGGCCAGACGCTGTGGAAGCACCAGCCGTTAGTCAATATCATCTTTTACACCCGGGAAGCCCAACATGTCGACGCGATCCGGCCGCTGCTGCACAATTCCCATCTGATGGTCATGCATTTCGCCAACGAAGTCACCGCAGCAGATGCGAACAAGGCCAGCGGAATGCTGGAACTGGCGGCGCACTGGGGCTTTGATCAACCTCAAACAGTGGCGTTTGGCGACGGCTACAACGATGTGGAAATGATCCGCCGGGCCGGGCTGGGCATCGCAATGGGCAACGGCTGCGACGAAGCCAAGCAGGCGGCCGACTACATCGCTGACGACATTGATCGTGACGGCGTCTACAAAGCCTGTCTGCACTTTGGATTGATCGAGGAGGAAAATCATGCCGAGAATTGAAAATGAAGTCGCCGCGGTGGAAGTAAAAACGCTGGCGGCGGAAATCACCAGCTTTTATGACAAAGAAAAGAATATCGAACACATGTGGCAGGGCGACCCGCAGTTCTGGGCCGGGCGCAATCCGATCCTGTTCCCGATGGTCGGCAGCACCTGGACCAAGGACTATCAGATCGACGGAAAAACCTATAAGATGGGCAACCATGGGTTTGCCCGTCACAGCGAATTCACCGTCGAAAGCGTGAGCGAAGACACGATCGTTTTATCTTTAAGCGACAATGAGGAAACTCGCGCGCAGTATCCGTTTGAATTCAAACTGACGGTGACCTATCGGCTGTCCGGCCGGAAGCTGACGATCACCTACCGGATCGACAATCATTCGCCGCGGATGATGCCGTTCTCCTTCGGTCTGCATCCGGCGTTTAACTGCCCGATGGCGCCGGGGGAACGCTTTGAAGACTACAAGATCGTTTTTGCGTGCCCGGAAACGCAGACAACCGCCAGCTCCAACGCGTCGCTGTGTTTAAAGGAAGAAAAGGAAATTGCGCTGGACTACGCAACCTTCAACAACATCCCGACGCTTCTGTTCGAGCATCTGCGCTCGCCTTACGTTACCCTGACTAACGGTAAAAACAGCGTTAAAGTCAGCGTCGCGGGCTATCGCTGGCTGGCTTTCTGGACCAAGCCGAACGCTCCGTATCTGTGCATCGAGCCATGGCATGGACACGGCGATTTTGCGGAAGTTCACGTTCCGTTTGAAGAACGCGAAGGCACGATTCAGCTGCGTGAAAACGCCAGCTTCACGACGTCCTACACGATCGAAATCGGCTGATTTTAATTTGGCAACAACAGCCCGAAGCGTTGAGTTTACACCGTTTTCGTGCTATTGTTATAGATGTAAAAGGGAGGAATTTCAAATGTTCAAAATTATTGTGACGGAAAACTATGACGAATTAAGCGAAAAAGCTTTTGAAGTCATGAAGGAAGTCATCACATCCAAGTCCAATCCGGTTCTGGGTCTGGCGACAGGCTCCAGCCCGATCGGTCTGTACCAGAATATGATCAAGGATCATAAGGAAAACGGGACATCCTATAAGAATGTCGTTACCTTCAACCTGGATGAATACATCGGCCTGAAGCGCGACCACAGCCAGACGTATTGGACGTTCATGCATGAAAACCTGTTCAACGGCCTGGACATTCCGGAAGCCAATGTTCACGTTCCAGTCGGCGACAGTGACAACATCCAGGCGGAGTGTGAAAAGTACGAAGAAGCGATGAAAAACTTTGAAGTCGATATCCAGCTGTTAGGCATCGGCGCCAATGGTCACATCGGTTTCAACGAACCGGGGACCTCGTTTGATACGCTGACCCACACCGTCGTTCTGAAGGAAAAAACACGTCAGGACAACGCGCGTTTCTTTGATCCATTAGGGGAAAAAGTTCCGACTGAAGCGATCACCATGGGGATCGCGACGATCATGAAAGCCAAGAAAATCCTGCTGGTTGCCAATGGCAAGAACAAGGCAGACGCGATTTACGCCATGATCAAGGGCCCGGTTACGGAAGATTGCCCGGCCAGCATCCTGCAGAACCATCCGGATGTGACGGTCATCGTCGACCGCGGCGCCGCAAGCAAGCTGTAAGCCGTTCCGAGTTTACATCAATAACTTCAAAACAGCCTCCGGGCTGTTTTGTTTTGGCGCAAATGAAGTCGGCCGCAAGGAAATACCGTTGATGTCCGCTGTGAGCATTTCGGTATGCAAAGGAAAAAACTGTGATATACTTAGATTACTGAACAGGAGGATGAAGACAATGAAAATTGTAAATACGCAGGAATTTGATGAAATAACAGCGAAGGACGGGCTGGTACTCGTGGATTTTTTTGCCGATTGGTGCGGACCATGCAAGATGCTGGCGCCGGTGCTGGAGGAAGTCGCGGCGAAATATGAAGGCAAGCTGGAAATTGTTAAGGTGAACGTCGATCAGTCGCAGGATCTGGCGCAGCGTTACGGCGTCATGTCGATTCCGACGTTAATCGCGTTCAAAGGCGGAAAAGCCGTGAAGCAGAGCGTTGGTTTCCAGCCGAAAAACATGCTGGAAAACATGATCGAAGGTCTGTTGTAAGCGGTCTGATTCAACAGATAAGGACTTTCGATTGTCATCACAATGCCGGGTACTCAGTGTATCCGGTTTTTTTGTGTTTGTCTGTTTGGACGTCCAAGCGGGATGAGACTGCCGGATTCGGGAAAACTGAGTACAGGCAAAAGGAGAAGACGAAGCAGGAAGCAGGCACACATAGGCCTTGAGTGCGGCCGGGGATCAAAAGGAGGGAGCGGCAGCGGGGCAGGAAGACATGAAAAGCGGAAATGTTCGCTCTGAGGGGAAACTGAATGGAAAGAGGCCATTTTTGAAACCTTGAAATCGGAATGCGTTTCAGCACGTTTTCAAGGTTTCCTACGCTTGGATTTTCCATCCCCCCCCCCTGCCAATGCGGCATGACAGCTGCGGTAGAATTCAGGAAAAAGTTTAACCGCAGTAATCTTTTTGTTTAAAACTATTGAATTTTACAGGCGCGTATGTATAATAATATCTGTGTTTATTAAATGCTTCCGGGAAGTTTAGTGTTACTAAACATCTGGGCGAAAAAGGAGGGGTTGGATGGATATCGGATATCGGATCAAACAGCTGCGGACGAAAAACAACCTGACGCTGGAGGAACTGGCCAGCCGCTGTGAGTTAACCAAGGGTTTCCTGTCGCAGCTGGAACGGAATCTGACCTCGCCTTCGATCGCGACGCTGCAGGATATCGTTGAAGCGCTGGGCACGACGCTGGCGAAGTTTTTCCAGGAAGAAACAGAGGAAAAACTGGTGTTTACCGACGACGACTACTTCGTCGACGAACGGGAAGACTGCACGATCCACTGGATCGTGCCCAATGCCCAGAAAAACGAAATGGAGCCGATTCTGCTGGAACTGCCGCCGCAGGGCCGGTCACACGAGGTCGCTGTTCACGAAGGGGAGGAATTCGGCTACGTGCTGTCCGGACGGATCAAGCTGATCAATCTGGATACGGGGAAAGTCTATATCGTCAAAAAGGGGCAGACGTTTTACATCAAGGGTTCGTTCAGCTATTGTCTGAAAAACGATTCGGCGCAGCCGGCCCGCGTGCTGTGGATCTGCACGCCGCCGATCTTTTAAGCCATTAGAGAAAGGGGATTTACGGATGAAAAAACTAATTCAGTTTAAGAATATCGTGAAGGAATTCGACGGCCAGATCGTCTTGAAGGGCGTCAATCTGGATATCTATGAAAACGAGTTTGTCACGCTGCTTGGCCCATCGGGCTGCGGCAAAACGACGCTGCTCAGAATTCTGGGCGGATTTCTGGAGCCGACAGAAGGAAAGATTATTTTCGACGGTCAGGATATCAGCCAGGTGCCGCCTTACAAACGGGAGATCAACACCGTGTTCCAGAAGTACGCGCTGTTTCCGCACATGAACGTGTATGAAGATCGGAAGAGCACACGTCTGAACTCCAGTCACTCCT
>NZ_CFQZWI010000079.1:0-14210 GCF_986127675.1 Holdemania sp.
CGTCTTTCTTGTTTCGGTTTTTCTCTCACCAACACTATTTTTGAAAGAGCCTAAAACAAGAACTACTTAAAATAAATTTGTCTTCCTGCGGAGCTGTTTTCTGATTTTATGCGTATATCATAGAGAGAAACAAAAATCATGAGTTCGAAATATTTCAAGGATTGAATTTGTTTCTCTGCGTCTGGAAAATCCGGACAGACTGATAAGTTATAGACTTCTGTGTCAGAACGCGCGATTAGGGTGCACGTTAGAAACCCTGTGCAGTTTAAACTGAACAAGTTTGCGTCTTTTCAGGGGAGACTTTTCTCTTTACAATTCAGTTTATTGATTAGTCATTGAATCTTTGAAGCGAGATACTGGACAAAGAGATGCCAGGGAAACAATCTTTAATTAATTCAAAGCTCTCATTTTCAGATAATTATAAATCCGCAGCCTTATCTTTTAGCCAGTTGCGCTTTGGCTGAAAAAGTAGACTTTTTGTGACATTCAGAATATAATAAATTTACAAGTGAAACCAGCTGATTTTCAGGCTGTTTCGGGATGGAATGATCAGTAATAAAAAGTCTACTTTTTTAGATGGCAGGCTGAAAACTAAGCCTGACGCTTGCACCACCGCAGAAAGGTTTCGTGCGAAACGCCAAGCTGGGAAGCGGCCTGCCGTGATGAAATTTCGTTGTTTTTCCACTGTTGCTTGAGCTCGGTAAATTGATCGGGAACTGGAATTTTAGGTCTTCCGAATTGGACGCCTTTGCGTTTCGCAGCCTGAATGCCTTCTTTCTGCCGCTGGCGGATATTCTCACGCTCTGTCTGCGCGACATAGCTCAGCAGCTGCAGCACCAGATCGGCGATCAAGGTGCCGGTCAGGTCTTTTCCCTCCCGGGTGTCCAGCAGCGCCATATCCAGAACGACGATATCAATCCCTTTTTCCTTGGTCAGATACCGCCACTGCTGGATAATTTCCTCATAGTTGCGGCCCAGACGATCAATGCTTTTAATCACAAGCAGATCGCCCTTTTTCATCTTGCGGATAAGCCGCCGGTAACGTGGCCGGTTGAAATCTTTTCCGCTCTGCTTTTCAACGACGATGTTTTTCTCAGGTACCGGGAACTCCAACATCGCAATCATCTGCCGGTCTTCGTTTTGATCCTTTGTCGATACGCGTACGTAGCCATAGATTTGGCATGTCATGATCTTTCCTCCTTTTTCAATTCTATATAAAACCCTATACAAAACGCAATTATACGCCAAAGGTAAAATTTTCCAGCATATTTAAGAAAAAATTAAAACACAGATTTCTCTGTGTTTTAAATAAATGTAATAATTATTTCAACAATTATTCTCCAGATATTGCGAGTTGATCGACAAGCAGGGATCCACAGCACACGCTGTTCAAATCCTGACGGCCGTCATGGCCTAAGGCAAGAATTGAATTCATCATTTCAAGATAGTTCCCCGCAATCGTGATCAAATGAACCGGATAGGCCAGTTTGCCCTGTTCGATTTTAAATCCGCTGGCCTGCAATGAGAAATCACTCGTCAGCGGGTTCAGTCCCGCGTGCAGACCTTGTAAGTCGGTAATCAGCACGCCGTCCTCGATCTGCGTGATCATTTCTTCCAGGGATAAATCCCCCGGTTTTACAAGCAGGTTGGTCGGCGAAACCTGAACCGGAGCGCTGCAGCCGTTTTTAAACCCGTTGCCCGTCGAAGTCCGGCCGCCTTTCAGCGCGCTCTTGCGGTCATATAAAGCTTCCTTGAATACACCGTTTTCGACGATCACCGTGCGCTGGGTCGGCACGCCTTCATCATCGAAATCACAGCTGGAAAAGCCATCGGGCAGCTGCGGTTCGTCAACGATAGTAATCAGCGGACTCATGATGTTCTCACCCTGCCGGTCTTTCAGAATGGATAAGTCCTTTTGAATCTGGTCAGCGCTGAACATTGCCCATAAGGAAGCCAACAGATCCGTCGCGACGTCATAACGTAAAATTGTCCGGTACCTGCCGGAAGGAATCCGCACAGCGTCCAGCTTGTTCACCGCTTCCCGAACCGCTTCCTCAACGAATTCAGCCGCTTTATCCTCATCCAAATCCTTGATCGCACGCCAGCTGAAGCCGTTGGTCTGTTCTTTCCCATTGGAAGCGATGACGCTCAGCGTGATCAAGCCCAGCGTCGAGCGCCGCATCGCCTTCAGCCCCTGTGTATTGGCCAGCGTCGTTAAGGACTCCGTTTCCTGATAACCGCAGGCCGATACCCGCAGGATTCGCGAATCCTGCTTCAGGGCCGCAGCTTCCACCTTTTTCATGAATTCGATCTTCTCGCTCACGGTTCGGCGGGCGAGTGTATCATCGCCGCGGTCGTCGTTCATCGGCGTCTGTCCCGGCGTTAACAACACAGTGTCTTCTGTTTCCAAAGCGTCGGCCAGCTGGCGGCATTGAATCGCCAAGGCCCGCAATGACGCTTCATCGGTTTTCTCCGTATAGGCGCTGGCGCAGCGGCCCTGACGCGTCCCCCGCAGCGAGAGACCATTTTTATCCGAAACGACAAACTGGCGCGGCTGCCCGTCCAGAATGTCAAAGCGCAGCGTCCGGGTCTGACTCTGATAGACCCCCGCTTCTTCCAGGCCTTCTTCTTTTGCGTAGCTTAAAATTGTTTCCGCGATCATTTCAATTTCCCTCCTTTGCCGCCGACCGTCATGTGCGTAACACGGATCGTCGGTTGGCCGACATCCGTCGGAATCGAACCGCTCTTGGAACCGCACATCCCCTGCTCGCGCGAACCGTTGTCCGCAATCTTATCAATTCTGAACAGAATTTCCGCGCCGTTGCCAATCAAGGTCGCGCCCCGCACCGGTTCAGCCAGCTTGCCGTCGCGGATCATATAGGCTTCCAGTACCGCGAAGTTGAAATCACCGGTGACCGGATTCACGGATCCGCCGCCTAAACGCTTGGCATACAACCCTAACGGCGTATCGGCGATGATTTCCTCAAACGTCGACGTGCCGTTCAACAAGAAGGTATTGGTCATCCGCGACGTCGGTTCAAAGGTGTAATCCTGACGGCGCGCGGAGCCGGTCGCTTCCATACCCATCCGCCGGGCATTCAGCGGATCGATCAGATAGCCCTTCAGTACGCCGTTTTCGATCAACAGATTGCGGCGGGTGGCCTGGCCTTCATCGTCGATATTGTTGGAACCCCAGGCATGCGGAATCGTTCCGTCGTCCACGGCGTTGACCAGCTCGCTGGCCACTTTCTGACCCAGCTTGCCGCAGAAGACAGAATTGCCGTAAGCGACGCTGGTGGCTTCTAAGGAATGGCCGCAGGCTTCATGGAAGATGACGCCGCCAAAACCATTGTCGATCACAACGGTCATTTCTCCGCTCGGGCATTCATCGGCGTTCAGCATCACCTTGGCCGTGCGGGCAGCGTCCCGTGCCATCGCTTCGACGTCGATCTGATCGTAAAATTCATAACCGGCATGCGCGCCCGGCGCTTTCGCGGAGTTCTGCATCCGGTCGCCGTCCATCGCGACTGCCTGCATGCGCAGCCGCGTCCGCTGGCGGTTATCGCGTACCAGCCTGCCGTCGCTGGCGGCGATGATGACGGTCTGGTCTTCATCGGCCAGATTGACTATCGCTTTTTTGATCACCGGATCGTAGTTCAGCAGCGCGTCGTTGGCCCGCTGCATCAAAGCCCGGCGCTGGGCTAACGTCACGCTTTGCACGGGAATTTCCGGGGCGTGCTGATCCTGAATAATTTGTTCCCGGATCGCCGGACATTCCGCCTGACGTTTGCGGCCGATCGCCGCGGTCAGCTGATCGATCACCGTGAGGATCTTTTCCTCCTCCTGCTCGTTGGTATAGCCGTACACCGTGCGCAGCCCGTCAAAGATCCTAATCGACAGCCCCCAGCGTAATCCGCTGTTGGCCGCCTCCAGTTTCCCGTTGAGCATCGAAGCGCTGCACGTCCACTTTTCTTCCTCAAACAGCTCCGCGAAATCGCCGCCCCGCGCCAGTGCCCGGTCGAGATACCGCTGCGCTTTTTTTGTATCTAAAAACATGATTTCTCCCTTCCTTTCCTTGTTTTTCATGAATTATTCACGATGGATAACTTGTTTTTCTGTGTGAATGTTGCTATGATGGGACTTGTAGTTTTTCAAAAGGAGTGATTTCATTGGAAAAACCCATTGGATCCCGGTTGAATTTTACTGATTCCGAAGAAGCGCTGGTCAGCGAATTCATGGAATTGGTACAGGATATACTGCATATCGACGATGTTCAGGAGCTGCGCGATTATGTCCAGCATTGCAAGACCACGCGCCTGCAGCACTGCGTCAACGTCGCTTATTATACATTTTTAATCAGCCGCCGGCTGAACCTGAACGTCCGCAGCGCCACCCGCGGCGCGCTGCTGCACGACTTTTATCTGTATGACTGGAAGAATAACGAGCAGCCGATCGAAGGCCGCCACAGCGTCGTGCATCCGCAGGTCGCGCTGGCGATGGCCCGGCAATACACCGCGGTGGATCCGATCATGGAAGACTGTATTCTCAATCACATGTGGCCGATGTCCCGCCAGCGTCCGCAGACAAAGGAAGGCTGGGTCGTCCAGGGGGTGGATAAGCTGTGCGCCGCCATGGAAATGGGCACGCAGTCAGCCCGCCGTCTCAGTCCGGTCAAGCTGAAAGCACTGATGGTCTCGGCGATTGCCGCCCGGTATTAAACCTGTCTGGATCATTGCGATAGCCTTTCCTTGAAACACGCCTTTGCCGGCGTGTTTTTTTGCGGCATTGCCGCGCCTGCCGCCTCGCTCTCTTTTTGTCTGAATCACGAAAGCAAGCAAAGGCTTACCGCAGCGGGCAAGCCTCGTTTGTTTATTCGTTACGCCTGATAAACGATCTTGCCGTCAATGATCGTGCAGAGGTTGCGCGCATCGGTATCGACCGCCGGCATGCCGTCAAAAATCAGCACGTCGCCGTCTTTGCCCGCTTCCAGCGAACCGACCCGGTCGTCGCAGCCGATGATCTTGGCAGCGTTGATCGTAATCATCGCCAGCGCGCGCAGCTCATCCAGACCGGTACGCACCGCTTCGCCGGCCTGCGTGATGATCATATACGGAACAAAGCACGGGCCGTCCGTCATGATTGCGCAGCAGACGCCCCGCCGGTCCAGCTCAGCCAGACAGTCGATATCGACCTTGCAGCCCTCGCCGCCAAACAGCGGTGCACCCAGCGGACCGTAAATCACGCCGCGGACATGCTTGCTCGAAGCGATCTCATCATAGAAATCGCTGGACCCTAACGCATGATCGAGCGTCACATCAAAATCAAATTCATCTGCCAGCTGCAGCAATGACATCATGTCGTGCTGATAACAATGCACCTTGAGCGGAATTTTCTTTTCCAGAACCAGCAGTCCGTTTTCCATCCCCTGATCGAACTTCGGCATTTTCTCCGGATCGCTTACACCCTGAACTTTTTTCGCCTGATAGTCCTTTACTTTGAGGAAGTAATCGCGAAACAGATCCGCCACGCCTAAACGCGACATCGGCAGCGCTGTGCGCGGTCCGTAAACGCCCTTCGGGTTCACGCCCATCGCCGCTTTCAGCGCGATCGGATTGCGCAGCGTCTGGCTGGCCAGCGACGTCCCCGCTGATTTGACGGCGCACGCCAAGCCGCAGATCACGTTGCCGCTGCCCGGCGTAATCGCGCTGGTCGTAATTCCGGCCTTTGCGGATTCCATAAAGGAACGGTCAAGCGGATTGATGCCGTCATACGCCTGAATTTCCGGCGTCTGCGGTTTGGTCAGTTCATTGAGGTCCTGCGCTCCGGTATCCGTATCGAAGCCGCCGATATGCGAATGCGCGTCGACCAACCCCGGCATGACGATTTTACCGCTCGCATCCAGAATTTCTGCCCCGGGGGCTTCCAGATTCGCAGCCACCTCGATGATTTTGCCATCGTCGCCGATCAGCACGTCGGCCTGTTCCAGAACGCCCTGCGGCCCCATCGTCAGGACTTTGCCATTTTTTATAAGAAGCATTTCATCGCATCTCCTTTCCGATACAGAATTTCACCGTTGGCGATCGTCATTTCCACGGCGCCCTTGTAGCTGGTGATCGGATTGGCGCTCCACAAGACGAGATCGGCGCGCTTGCCTTCTTCCAACGAACCGGTCAGCTGTTCAATCCCCAAAAGCTTCGCCGCGTTGTAGGTCAGCATCGTCAGCACGGTTTCGCTGTCATGAATCGCTTTCTGCATTTCCAACGCCGACCACAACAGATCCTCGCGGCCGCCAAAACCATTATCCGCCGCGCTGAACGCCACCGTCGCGCCCTGCTTCGCCAGCTGGGCAATTCCCACGTAATCGGTATTGCGCGTATATTTGTTGAAACCGTTAGCGGGATTGGCAACGATCAAACCGCAGCGCTTTTCCGCCAGCTCCTGCAATGAACCATCGACGCCGAAGCCGCCGCAGAACACAAGATCGAGGTCATAATCCGCGACTGCCCGCAGCACCGAACGGATTTCCGCCGGCGTGTTGCAGCTGACAAACAGCGGCATCTGCTTATCGACGACCTGTTTCAAGGCCGCCAGCTTTTCATCGCGTTCAACCTTATCTTCTTCCGGATGGTAATCCTTCGCGGCCGCCAGTTTTTCTTTCAGCATCGCAAAAATCCCCATTTTGGTCATCGGCGCGAGATTGCGGGAACCGTAAGCTTCCTTCACCGCCTCTGTGACCGAAGCTTTCATGCCGACCTTTTCCCGGATCAACATTTTCATCGGATTGACGCCGTGCACCTCAAAAGCCGCCATCTGACCGCCGAACACATTGTTGTTGGACGGCGCGACGCCGACCGCGGTGATGCCGAAGGCGTAGATCTGCTGCCGGGTAATTCCCCGGCCGTTAAAGGCATATTTGACGTCCAGCTGCGGCGTAAACACGTCGGAGCGTTCATCGTTGTCGTTGGCGTTGCCGCGGATTTCCCGGCCCGGGCCAAGAATTCCCCAATCGCTCAGCGGATCAATAAAGCCTGGAAACACATGCATCCCGGCAGCGTCGATCACGTCTGCGCCGGAGGCTTCCAGATGTTCGCCGATTTTGACGATCTTTCCGCCGTCAATCAACAGATCCGTGGTGCTTACCTGTCCCCGGCCGTTATGGACACAGCCGTTTTTTAATAAAATCATCGAATTCATCATCCTTTCCCTGATGTCCATTATACTGGTTTCCTGCGCCGGCTTCCAGAGGTTTCCGGTTCAGAATGCGCAAAGTCGTCAAAAATGAGGTTCCCCGCGATGTAGATCCGCTGAAAAAAGATAAAAGCCAGATCGCTTCCGACAAATCTGGCTTCATGAATCCGCATTCAAATTAATCCAATGACAGCCGCGGTTCACTGCGATCCGCAGACTTTTCAACCGATCACAGACCGGCCCGCCGGCGAGTTTCCACAATTCCCCACAACATCAGCACAATCGCGGCCAGCTCCATCAGGATGAACAATCCCTCCGGCAGATTCTCGATCAGGCCGTGGATCACCAGTGCGACGGCGTTCACCAATAACCCCAATGTCAGCGGCCAGGCCCGCTTTTCACATTTGCCCATGTGGATCACCTCTAAATCCGGCGGCTGTAATAGAGCTTACAGCCGATCATCACGACAAGGACGGCGATCAACACCGCCAACAATGTGAAGAATACCGTGGCATTGAACATTCCGCTTAATAACAGGGCGAAATATTCCAGGCCGATCAGAATCAATAACGCCGAGGAACTTGTCTTCATCGCGATCAACGTCTGGCGTTCATCCTGCTCTTGAATCCGGGTCTTCTTCTGTAATTCCGGATCCTTCAGCAATTTTCTTACCTTCACCCAGAACAGGGCGGAGAATAACATTAAGCCGATACCGGTTCCTGTATAAACACCCTTGAGAAAATCCGCGAAGGCAAGATCCGCTTCCGGCTTCCACAAGTTCACGATCACCAAAACAACCAATCCCAAAACGATCCCCAAAACGGAAAGATTCCGGCGGGCTTTTAACGTTTTTTCATAATCCACGCCGCTGGCCAGCGCATGACTTAAAACTTTAACCAACATTTCATTCATCCTCCTCAAATAAAAAGACTTCTTCGATCGTCAGGTCAAAATACCGGGCGATTTTGTGCGCCAACATCAGCGAGGCGTTATACTTTCCGTTTTCCAGCGAAATGATCGTCTGGCGGGTAACCTCAACCGCGTCGGCCAGTTCACTTTGCGATAAGCGACGCTGTTTGCGCAGCTCCTGAACTCGATTCTTCAACTTGATCACACTCCATAGTATAGCTAGCTTTACATTTTTAGTATAGTCAACTTTACATATTCTGTCAAGCGAACTTTACACTTTTCTGATAGTTCTTGAATGAGAGAAACGAAAGTGAAGCGAAGTCATTCAGATTTCTTGATTTCCTCTTTATCTGTTGTCCAAAGCAAAGCCCAGCCGAACCGCAGGGGCACAGGATTCTCTCCGACAATCTTCTCTTTTCAGCCCAGCGCAAGTACTAAAAAAGGGCATTGCTGCCCTTCGGTGTTGATTTCATCCAATCTTCTTTGATTCTGCGTGCCGTTTTCAAGGTTTTCCCCCGTTATCCAGACAGCCTCTCACTGTAAGTACGCCCGGATTTACCCTCCATGAATTATCCGTTTGATGAATGCGTTTCATTCTTCGCCGCCATTTCCCAATGATTCAGCTGCCAGGTTAAAACGCCGCTGAGAATCAAGCCGGCCAACGGCAGGATCAGCTGTGCCAGCGTGAATGGATTCGACCGGTCATGAATTCCGTAATCATCGTACAATGCGACGTCAAAACCGATGTTGCAATCGTTGACAATCAACATCATGAGAAACAACACCGTGGCGGCAGAGCCGAGCCAACGCATGACCGTTATTTTTTTCATGGAGTTCCTCCCGCCGGCTTTACATCTGTTTCAGAATGACGGAAAGCTTCGGCATCAGCTGTTGCTTCCGGGAAATGATCTCATGATCATAACCGGAATTGTCGTCGAATTTCGTATCAATGATTTCGTTCATCACATAGGAAAGCGGACCGCTGTAAACAAACATCGTGCCTTCCGCCATGATATGCGAAAACATCATAACCATTAAATCAAACTGCTTGGCAGTCTGTTCCTTTTCCAGCTGCTGACGGAAAGCCGGCAGAATTGCCTGGATATCTTCAATATTCTTATAGTTGGTCTGACCGATCGCAATCTTGTATTTCCCCATATCGTAGGTCTTCAAGTCGCGGTTAAGGATCTGCGTCGGCGTCGATTCCTTCAAGGCCACCGAGGCGCTCAGCATTTCATCAGCGTAGTGATCGAGATCCACCCCGGCAATCTCCGCCAGCCCGTAAGCGACATCCTTATCCAGCCGGGTTGTGGTTGCGGATTTAAAATGCAGCGTATCGGAGATGATCGCGCTCATCATAATTCCGGCCATCTGCGCCGACGGGATGATGCCGTTTTCCTTATACAGCTGCGCGATGATCGTGCAGGTACAGCCGCAGCGCTGGTTGCGGTAGAAAATCGGATAGGAGGTTTCAATATTGCCAATGTGATGGTGATCAATAATTTCCTCGATCTCCGCGTCGTCAATGTTGTTGATCGCCTGATTTTTAGCCGAGTGATCGACCAGAATAAACTTCTTGCGGCGATAGTTCAGCAGGTGATAGCGGGAAACCGCGCCGACCGCTTTGCCTTCGATATCCAGCACCGGATAGCTGCGGTAGCGGGTGTTCGCCATTTTCTTCGCAACGTCGTCAACATATTCGTCGTCCTGGAATGTGATTGGATTGCGGCTCATCAGGCTTTCCACCGGGAAGGCTTCGTTGATGACCTTGGCGACCTTCATCGTATCCCATGGCGTGCGGATCACCGCACAGTCCTGTTTACGCGCAAGTTCAAGATTGTCCGGGCTGATCTCCTGATTGCATGTGATGATCATGCACCGCGTGCCCATTTCCAGCAGCTGCCGCTGCTTGCGGTTGCCATCGGAGAGAATCGTGATCGAATGGCGGAAGTTCTCCTCAAACTTTGTGCCGTCGTTGAGCGTGACGATGAACACCTTGCCGTTGGTCTTGAAATTCTTCGGTTCGTAGTCGATCTCGCCGTTGATCGTTTTGGCCAGCGCGGACAGCGAAGCGGTTTTCATCAGCTTATGCATCAGCTCGTCGCTCATCATCCGCGGCGACGCCAGGTTGGACGTGGACACAATCCCGGTCAGCTTCTGCTGCTCATCCAGTACGAACAGCGATTTGTTGCGGGCCTTGAACAAAACGTCCCAAGCTTCCTTCAACGAGGTCTTGGTCGTGATCAAGGTTGGTTCGTCGATGTCGATATCGCGCAGCTGAGACCGCGCGTCTTTTAATAACAGCGGATTTTCCAATCCGAAACGTTTCAGTACATATTTGGTTTCTTCGTTGAGCGGTCCCAAGCGACACGGAATCGCATGAACGCCCAGCCGCTGCTTGAGTTCAGCGTACGCCAGGGCAGAACAAATCGAATCGGTATCCGGATTCTTATGACCGACGATATAAACATATTGCTGCATAAATTCACCCTATCATTTTTTCCTGCGCCGTCTCGATTGAGCGGCGGTCTTCCTTATAGCGTTATTATAGCATAAAGCCGCCCTTCGCCAACCGCCGATGCTCAATTTTTTAAGCGGAAAGCGCATTTTTTTGATCCTGACCGTTGACGAAAAAGTGTGAAAAACCTAGAATGAAAGATAAATCAAAACAGAGTTGGGGGATGTGGAACACGATGATGCAGAACAATTTGGGGTGGAAACAGGGTGCAAAAGATGGGCTGCCGATCGCGCTGGGTTATCTTTCAGTGTCGTTTACCTTCGGCATGGCGGCTGCGGCGGCGGGTTTGTCCGCAGGCGAAGCGGTGATGATCTCGGCGACCAATCTCACCTCCGCCGGCCAGTTTGCCGGCTTGACTTTGATTCAGTCGCAGGCATCGTTATTCGAAATGGCGCTGACCACGCTGGTGATCAATTTACGCTATGCCCTGATGTCTCTCTCTCTGGCGCAGAAGCTGGATCCGGCGATGTCCCGTCTGCAAAAAGCCATGCTGGCGTTTGGCAATACCGATGAAATCTTCGCGGTTGCCGTCAGCCACCCAGTCGTCCAATTTCACTATATGCTGGGGCTGATCCTGACGCCTATGGCAGGCTGGGTCGGCGGCACGTTTTTAGGCTGTGCGTTCAGCGCCCTGCTTCCGGAAGCGGTGCGCGCGGCCTTCGCCGTTGCGATTTACGGGATGTTTATCGCGATCGTCGCTCCGGTTGCCCGGCAGTTAAAGTCCGTGGCCATCGTCGTGGGAATCGCCGTGGCAATGAGCGTGACGCTTCATGTCTGTCCGCTGTTCAGCTGGATTTCCGAAGGTTTTTCAATCATTCTCTCTACGCTGGCCGCGGCAGCTTTGGGCGCCTGGCTGTTCCCGGTTCAGGAGGTGCACGATCATGAATAATCCGTCGATCTTGATTTATACGCTGGTCATGGCCGGGGTCACCTATCTTCTGCGCGCAGCGCCGATTCTCATCTTTCAGAAGAAGATTGAAAATCCGTTTATCCAAAGCTTTTTGTTCTATGTTCCCTATGCCGTGCTGGCGGCGATGACCTTCCCGGCGATCTTAACGAGCACCCGCTGCTGGCCCAGCGCTGTGGTTGGGCTGGTGACAGCATTAACGCTGGGGTGGCGCGGCAAGGGGCTGCTGACCGTTGCGCTGGCGGCTTGTGCCGCGGTATATGTGGTGGAACTGATCGTACTATAATCCGCCACGCTGATTCAATAAATTTAATAAAGAGGGTGATTTCATGTTACTGCTATGTTCTAACGGACTGACTTGCGAAAATCTCCTGGATTGTGTCCGGCAGGAAATTCATTTTCATTCTGGCGAACCCCGAGCAGCCTTAATTGTTACCGGCGATCCAATCTACAAAGAAAAAAATTATCATGTCCCACGCTGTGTTCAGGAGTTAGAAAGTCTGGGGTTCGGCGTCGATCTTTTTGATCTGGATAAACAACCCGCTCAGACATTATTTTCATATGATTGTGTAGAATTAATCGGCGGCAATCCTTACACCTTGCTGGAAGCCTTGCGGAAAAGCCAGGCCCGGCCGGTGCTGCAAACCTTAGCCCGGGACAAGCTTCTGATCGGCTGGAGCGCGGGGGCGATGGTCTTGGGACCCACGATCGCCCTGATCGATCAATTTGCACCTGAAATGAATTTGCCGGACTTAACGGATCTGACTGGAATCCATTTAACAAACGTACAAATTCTTCCCCATTATCAGCGGTTTCTAAGTCGTTATGAGCAATTAGAGAACCGCTGTCAGCATTATGAGCAAACTTTTCATTGTACTGTTCTGCGATTAAATGATGGTGAGGGGATTATGATCGATTCGCAAAATGACAACTTTGTCAAGATCTTCTGAATATTAGTTGGATTAGCCTTTACGGATTAACCTTGCAAAGCTGTCACTAATTTATATACATTCAAAAAACCGCGCTGGGATCGAAAATTGAAGCGCGGTTTCATTTTGATATTTTACATTAATCCTGAACAGAAAGCCGGCATTTCACGCCATACTCGCAGCCCTCCGGTTCTTCTCGACGCCCTTTATTCCTTGAATTCCGGCGGGTTTTT
The DNA here is from genome assembly GCF_986127675.1 of Holdemania sp. Classification (NCBI taxonomy): domain Bacteria; kingdom Bacillati; phylum Bacillota; class Erysipelotrichia; order Erysipelotrichales; family Erysipelotrichaceae; genus Holdemania; species Holdemania sp. Next base: position 12,685 of record NZ_CFQZWI010000079.1, read on the forward strand.
ACGGGCGGGATCGAAATGCTGGCCATCGCCCGACAAATCGAAATAAATCCGGGAATCGGAAGTCACGCCCCAGTCTTTCTGAGAACCGCTGTCAACAATCCGGTTAAACGCCTGCCGGAACATCGTGTTGTGTGCTTCCTCACGATTCAATAAAAAGTCAATGACCTCGCGCACGCCTTCGTCCTCAATCTGCCGGTATAAATACTGATAGACGACCTTTGCCCGCTGCTCAGCCGCGATATCGGACAATAAATCGGCCGCCAGATCGCCGGTTTCATTCACATATGCCGCTGTCCACAGAAAACCAGACGCATTAGCTAAAATCGGCGTCAAGCCGGTCAGCACATGAGCTTCCATGCCGCCGACGGTCGCTTCCTTGGCATTGAGCTGATCGCCGTTAAGCTGATTGATCATCTCGGCGACAATTTCCATGTGGCATAATTCCTCCGCCGCGATATCGAGAAATAAATCCTTGATTTCCTTATCCTGAATCCGCAGACTCTGGGCGAAATACTGCATTGCCGCCTTCATCTCACCCTGCGGCCCGCCTAACTGTTCCTGCAGCAGAGCGGCATAGGTGGGATTCGGTTTCTTAACCTTGACCGGATGCAGCAGTTTCTTCTGATGTTTAAACATGACGTTTCCTCCTTCGGTATTTTCAAGCTTTGTTCGCTGGTATTAGGATGAACAGAAATGAGGAAACTCAAACGTAAAATTCATTAAACTATAGAAAAACCGCGGTTCCAGGTTAACAACCCGTGAAATCGCGGCTTTATTTTATATCTGGGGATGAATAATCAGGCCACAACCGTCATCGTTTCCGACTTGACCGGATGCGCTTCCGGCTGTTCTGCCGGGGTGCCCACGACCAGCGAACCGACGCAGAGATAGTCCTGCGGCACGCCCAGCGAGGCGGATAATCCGGCAAACTTCGGATGATTGAACACGTGCCGGCTGTAATCGATCCAGCACGTCCCCAACTGCAGCGCCTGTGCCGCCAGCATCATATTGGCGATCGCCAGCGCAGCGTCGGTTACCGGCGAATAAGCCTTTTTATCGGCGAACACGACGATTAATAACGGCGCGTTATAATAGGGATCTTCGTTTTCCGTCAATAAGGAAGCCAGCTGTTCGATCATATCCTTGCGCTGGATCGCCACAAAATACCATGGCTGTTGATTCATCGCGCTCGGCGCCGCCTGCCCCGCTTTGAGAATTAAATCCAGTTGATCGCTGCTGACGGGCTGATCTGTGTACCGGCGGATACTGCGGCGGTTAAAGATCGCGTCTAAAACTTGATTTTCCATGCGTAGATCTCCCTTCGGATTTTCATCGTCGTGCTGCTTGAACAGCACGTTAATACGTCAGAATCTGCGGGCCTTCCTCGGTGATGAGGATCGTATGCTCCCATTGCGCCGACGGTTTACCATCCTGCGTGTAAATCGTCCAGCCATTGTAGCGGTCCATTTCCACGCGTGCGCCGCCCATGTTGATCATCGGCTCGACCGTCATCACCATCCCCGGCA
>NZ_CFQZWI010000080.1:0-14073 GCF_986127675.1 Holdemania sp.
ATCAGCTCGATGTGCGTAAAACCATGCTCCTTGACGTAGGGAATCAGCTCCTTCGTCAGTTCGCGGTAGCTTAACCAGTACGGACCGTTCTTTTTCCAGCTGCCGGCGTGGACCTCATAGATGTTTAATGGTTCCGAGAAATTCTTGGAACGTTCGCCCAACCAGATCTGATCTTTCCATTGGAAGCCTTTCAGATTGACGATGACCGAAGCGCTGTTCGGACGCATCTCGCTGTAGAAAGCATACGGATCGGACTTGTCGAAAACGTTGCCGGCTGAATCCTCGATCCGGTATTTATACAACTGCCCTTCTTTTAAATCCGGGATGAACAGGCTCCAGATCCCCTGATCTTCCGGCAGCCGCTCCATGTTTGCGTTCTCGCCGTTCCAGTCGTTAAAATCACCGACGACCTGGATGCTGCGCGCATGCGGCGCATAGACCGTAAACCGCACGCCGTTAACTCGTTCATACGTGAAATGAGCGCCGAAAAGCTCGTAAGCGTCAATGCAGTGCCCTTGATGAAAGCTTTCAATGAGTGTTGTCTGATTCATGGATTTCCTCCTGTTTCTCTCTCTTTTCTTTTATGCCGAAAACCGCTGAACATGTCTATTCCTTCCAGCGTTTTTTCAGCATCATGATCTTCGTTCCTCCAGATCTCAATTAAAAAGAGAGCGGCTTTCGCCTGTGTTTTACCTACTATCATATTACAACATTGAGCCGGACAGTTCAATCTTTTCTTGTCGTCTTTTGAAAGCCCTTTCTTATTTCAAAGCCCCGCTTTTCTTTGACTTCGCGGTGTTTACCGCTTATGGAAAATTCCGGTAAATGATTACCTTCTCATTGAAAACAGGCTGATCGCCCACTTCGCAGTTTCTTTTTTTGTCTGTCAGGATTTTTTTATGGCCTTCCCCAATTCTTCCGCTTCCCGCGCCCGGCGCAGCATCGCCGCTTTTTCCGTCCGGCCCATGAGCGCATAACAACGTTCCCATTGCCGCAAAGAGTGCAGCGGTATCCGCTGGCCGCCCAGGATGATTTGTCCCTCAATTTCCTCGCTTTGCAGCGGAAATGAAACGATCTGGCCTTCATGTTCGATTCCCAGATTACCGATCACATCAATCTCCACGCCGCTGATCGTAAATTCCATGAAGCACTGCGTATGAAACTGCGGCGACGGCAGCTGAGGATGCCGGATTCCAAGCGGGCTGAACAACCGCGCAACCTGTTCGCACGCATGTTCGTCGATCATCAGATCAAGATCGTGAAAGTCGCAAACCAAACCATTGAAGTACAGCAGCAGCGATCCGCCGACGGCCCACAGGATCTGATTCTCGTTCAATAACGTCGCCAGCTGAATCAGAACCTGAAGTTTTTCTTCCATTTTTTTCTCCATTGTCCATTTCTCCTTTATTCCATGCGCAGGTAGAGTTTGCGGAAAAATGCCGGATAAATCCGCCGATAGAGATCTGTAATCCGTCGGCGCACCTGTGTATCATCCAGCACGGCCGCCAGATCCAGCGTCAGCACAGCGTAATCAACATGGTAGAGATGCAGCTGAATTCCACTTATTCGCGCCCCGGCGCGCTGGTAAAACGCAATCCGTTTCCGCGCTTGTTCCGTGACTGCGGCTTCCGCTTCAATAACGATCATTTCCCGATCGGCAAACATCGTTTTCAACTCGTTGAGAAAGCAGGTTCCCACGCCCTGTCCGCGGTTGTGGTCAAATATCGCGAAATAGTCCAGCAGCAGACAGCGCTGCCGCTCGTCCTGTTGCAGCACGGCATAACCGATCAGCTGATCTTGTTTGAAATAACCGAGGCACAGCGCGATATGTTTCCGCTTCTGCGCTAAAATCCGAGTTAACGGCTTTAATTCGTTCGGCGGGAAATCCCGCTTCATCCTTTGGCGATACACCTCGGTCATTTCAGCTTCACTTAAGGATTTGATCATAGACCCTCCTTCAATATACTTACTTCGGATTTCCGTCTTCTTTCCATGAATCCGGATAAAATAAAAGAGGCCCGCAGGCCTCAAAGCAGATGGTTTTGATTAAAGAACGGTAACGTTGACTGCGCGTGTCTTGCCGCTTCTTTCGTCGTTTTCAACGTCGTAAGAAACCTTCTGTCCTTCTTCCAGGGACTTGTAGCCGCTGCCGTTGATGCCAGAGAAATGAACGAAGATATCACCCTGTCCGTTGTCGTCAGAGATAAATCCGTAGCCCTTCTCAGCGTTAAACCATTTTACTTTTCCAGTATTCATTATGAAATACCCTCCTTATTGAATTTAGAACTTAATGGGTCAATAAGCTAAAACGCGCTCGAAATCACCTCTTGAAGCATGATCTCACAGCGCGTTATCATATCATCCAACGGTCTAAATCTGTTAATATTATATGCTCAAACAAAAAAGTTGTCAACTACTTCCAGAACTCGTTTACACTAAAGTTGTTACTATCCATCGGAAAGGGGACAAAAAGAAAACCGGATCAGTTTAAAACTGCCGGCTGGCTCTGAGGTCATTCTGAATTCAGGATGGTCTCGAGGGTTTTCAAGGTATTCTGTTTTTGTTTTATTGCGGTATGAGGACGGCTGAGCATCGCTTCCAGACTTCTCCTTTTCCCGCATGGACATTGTGCTCTGAGGACATTGAAATATCTGTCCTGCCTGTCATTTGAGCTTTGCTCAAAAGGAATTGCAACTTCATTCCATCAAATATTCCGCGGATCAGCTGGGCCGTTTCGATTAAGCAGGATTGGATTTTTCTTTTCTATTCCTCCTGGATAAATGCTGAGCGAAAACCCGCTTTGGGTTTCAGTCCTGTCCGTTCTTTGGGTTGCGACGTTTCAGCGCCGCTGCGATCAGACCGGAGAATAACGGATGTGCCTTGTTGGGACGGCTCTTGAATTCCGGATGATACTGCACCGCAACGAAATACGGATGATCTGCCAGTTCGATTGCTTCAACGAGATGGCCGTCCGGCGAGGTTCCGCTGATCCGCATTCCGTGTGCTTCAAATTCCTCGCGGTACGCGTTGTTGAACTCATAACGGTGGCGGTGACGTTCCTGGATCTGGGCGCAGCCATAGAGTGAAGCTAAGCGCGAGTGCGGCTGAATAAGGCAGGGATAGGCGCCTAAACGCATTGTGCCGCCCTTCTCAAGTTCATCCGATTGATCAGCCATGAAAGCGATGATTTTATGCGGACTGGCCGGATCAAATTCCTGGGAGTGCGCGCCGGCATAGCCCAGCGCATACCGGGCAAATTCTATCGCCGCCGTCTGCATGCCCAGACAGATCCCCAGGTAAGGAATCTGATGCTTCCGGGCGTAATGCGCCGCCATGATCTTGCCTTCGACGCCGCGGTCGCCAAAGCCGCCGGGAACCAGAATTCCATCGCAGTCCCCCAGGATCGCTTCCGCACTTTCCTCCGTGACGGTTTCCGCTTCAATCCAGCGAATTTCCACCTGGGCTCCGTTGGCATAACCGCCGTGGCGCAGCGCTTCGGCCACTGACAGATAAGCATCGCGCAGCTTCACGTATTTCCCGACTAAACCGATCGTCACCTGATTGCGGCTCTGACGGATCCGATCGAGCATTTGATTCCATTCGCGCAGATCGCAATCCGGACAATCCAGATGAAGCAGCTCGCACACCTTATCGGATAAATGCTGCTTTTGAAGCATGAGCGGCGCTTCGTAGAGCACCGGAACAGTGCGGTTTTCAATCACGCAGTCCGGCTGGACATTGCAGAACAGACTGATCTTTTCTTTCAGCACGGAGGGCAGCGGCTGGTCGCAGCGGCAGACGATGATGTCAGGCGTGATGCCGTTGGCGCGCAGCTCGCGGACGGAATGCTGGGTCGGCTTGGATTTCAGTTCGCCGCTGCCTTCAATGTAGGGAATCAAGGTCACATGAATGAACAGACAGTTTTCCTTTTTCACCTCTAATGAAATCTGACGGATCGCCTCGATAAACGGCTGGCTTTCGATATCGCCGATTGTGCCGCCGATCTCCGTGATGACGACGTCCGCGTTGGAGGATTCGCCGACAGAATAAATAAATTTTTTGATCTCATTGGTGATGTGCGGAATCACCTGCACGGTTTCCCCCAGATATTCACCCCGGCGTTCCTTATTTAAAACGTTCCAATAGACCTTGCCGGTCGTCAGGTTGGAAAACCGGTTCAGGTCTTCGTCGATAAATCGTTCGTAATGCCCCAGATCCAGATCGGTTTCCGCCCCGTCTTCAGTGACGAACACTTCGCCATGCTGGTAAGGACTCATCGTGCCCGGATCGACATTGATATAGGGATCCAGTTTCTGGGATGCAACTTTTAATCCCCGGGATTTTAACAGACGTCCTAACGAGGCGGCGGTAATACCTTTTCCTAAACCCGATACGACGCCGCCGGTTACAAAAATATATTTCATTGCTTTGATCTCCTCACTTTTGTTCGTTCTCAGTTAAGATCTGCCGGGCCGCTTCACCACGGCTGATCCGTAAATTCATCGCCATCTTTTCCAACGCGTGATGGGCTTCGTCTTCGTTCATGCCCGTTTCCATCAGCACCTGCTTCGCCCGCCGGATCTGTCCGCTTTGCGCTGCCAGCGCCTTCAATGCCGAACTTCGCTGAAGCAGACCCGGAGCTTCACTCACAATTTGATTCAGCACGGGATCCAGCCGCACCGGCCGTTGGCAGAACAACACGTTATCTATTGGGGAAACAGGCTGCATTCCCGCTGCAATCCAAAATAAAAACAAGGTGTCCGGATAACTTGCCGCCTGCTGAAGCAAACGGGACAGCGACGCCGCTTCCTGGGTTGGCAAATCGATCAGGACCAGCGAAATCGGCTGCTGCTTCAAAAGCGGAAACATTGCCGTCAAAGTGCTGACCTGCCCCATGATTTGTCCGCCGAAGCGGCGGATTAAACTCGTTAAGCGCGTCTGTGCGCTCAGCGCATTATTCACCAACAATACAGTTAACATTGAGTTTCGCCTGTCTTTCCTCTGTTAGTGTGGACAGCGGACAGCGGATATATCCCCGTCTCATCGCCGGTCCCGACATTTCTTCAGGCAATCCGCCAAAGATCAGCCGGTTAAACCGGACCTCGTGTTCCTGAACTGGATGGAAGGAAATTTGCTTATTTTTCAGCATCGGCTTCACCTCAATTTCAACAAGAAAAGGGGACATGAAAAGCTGACTTTTCATGAACCCCTTCGTTCAACGGAAGTATTATACAGGAAGGCTTTTTTCAGTTCAAGAATTTTTTTCGGAATTTATACTCCAATCCCGGGAAAGCAGATGGGAGGATTCAGATAATCTGTTTTCATCATCACCTGTAACTGTAAGAATCAACGCTTCAGGTAGGAAATCATTTTCAGGCGCTTGCTTCAAAAACCTTTTTGAGTTATAATAAACTCAAATGAATTAATAATAAAAGGAGCGATTGGCAGATGACTGAAGAGGAATTGGACTTTTTGCAGGATACGGACTCGCTGCTTTGCCGGATCCGGGATTATTTTAATGACATTGACGAGTGGTTAGTGCTTGGCGGCAATAAAGAAGAAGCATGGGATAACGGTTGGAAAGCGGGCAAAGCGGAAGGGTTGATCGAAGGCCGGCGGGCTTTATTCACAGACCTTGTCCAACAGCGGATGGCGTTAACGGAAAGTGAGATACGTCTGATCTTTCTGCTTGAAGAAGACGACATTGCCGCCTTAGTGCAAATTTTGGACAGCCTTGAAGATGGCAAAGATCTGCGAAAACAAATCGAAGCGCTCGTCAGTCGGCGGCGCTTGAATCCGCAGCCTGAGAAATCCGATCAGGAAAAGAAAGAAAGCCGGGCCGATTATTTGAGTAACACCCGGATGGCAATCGCCTGCATGCGCGCGCAGTTTGATAAAGTCGACGAGCAGCGCCGCTTGGAAAGGGCAAGCGAAGAAAGTTTCCACAAGGGTTGGGAAGCGGGTCAGCGAGCGTTGATCAAGGTTGTCCTGAGTCAGCGGATGGACCTGAGCGAACGAGATGAACATGCCGTCGATATGCTCGGTATGGATGAATTCACCTCTTTGATCGGAGTCCTCACTCGGGTTGAAGACAAAAACGAACAGCGAAAACAAGTCAAAGAACTGCTGAAAAAGAAAATCAGATCCTGACTATCGGGATCTGATTTCTTTTATTCTTCACTTATGCGACTAAATCGGCAATCGCTTTCTGCATGACTTCCGTCTTGGCTTCGGCATCCTGCGCGCTGGTTCCCTTGATGCAGTAATAGAACTTGCATTTCGGTTCAGTGCCGCTTGGACGGATCGCTATCCAGGAACCGTCGGCCAGATAGTATTTCAGCACGTTGCTTCTGGAGAAGCCCTCCAGAGCAGCGATCACGCCGTTTTCCTCGCGGGTTGCTTCCTGATAGTCTTCAATCGCGGCAACCGCAGTACCGCCGATCTGCGCCGGCTTGTCCTTGCGCAGCGTGTCCAGAATCTCTTTGATCCGCAGCGCACCCTTCTGACCCTTCAACGTCAGCGAGGTCTGGCTCTCCTTGTAATAGCCCAGTTCGGCGTACAGACCGTTCAGCACGTCGACCAGCGTCTTGCCCTGAGCCTTATAGAAGCAAGCTGCTTCCGCCAGCATCAGACAAGCCTGCGGCGCGTCTTTATCGCGGACAAACGGTTTGATCAGAGAACCGTAGCTTTCCTCATACCCGAACACATAGTTCTTGGCCTGCGTCTTTTCATACTTGGCGACTTTTTCGCCGATGAATTTGAAGCCGGTCAGCGTCTTTTCCGTTTCCACACCGTATTTGGAAGCAATTTTTTCACCCAGATCGCTGGTAACGATCGTATTGAACATCACCGGATTCTGCGGCATCTTGCCTTTCGCCTGCAGCTGAGAAAGGATGTATTCGATCAAAACGGAACCACTCTGGTTGCCGCTGAGCAGCACATACTCGCCCTCATGCAGCACGCCGACGCCCATCCGGTCGGCATCCGGGTCGCAGACCAGAATGATATCGGCCTTCTTTTCTTCAGCCAGCTTTAACGCCAGCTCGTAAGCCCCCTTTTCTTCCGGGTTCGGAGTCTTGGTGCAGGAGAAATCCGGATCCGGCGTGCACTGTTCCTCAACCGGCGTGAAATGATAACCGGCGCGGGTAAAGACTTCGCGGACCGGAATGTTGGCGGTGCCATGTTCCGGTGAGAAGACGATTTCCACCAGATCGCGATTGACGTCCGGATTTAACTGAATCGAAAGCACGTTTTCATAATAAGCTTCATCGACGTCTTTGCCGATCATGTGGATCAGCTCCTGCTGCGCGGATGTGAGCTGCGGATCGATCGCCAGTTCATCCTCGACGGCGTTGACCTGATCGATGACCTGCTGGGCTAAATCCGGCACTAACTGACAGCCGGTTTCATCATACAGCTTATAACCGTTGTATTCCCGCGGATTGTGCGAAGCGGTGATCATGATGCCGCCAAAACAGTTCAGATTCCGAACAGCGAAGGACAGCTCCGGCGTTGGCCGCAGTGTTTCAAAAACATAGCTGGTAATCCCATGGCTCGCTAAGACCGCCGCGGATTCCCGTGCGAACTCGCTGGACATGTGGCGGTTATCGTAACCAATCGCCACGCCCCGGCGCATCGCTTCCTCGCCGCAGCCGACGATGTAGCGGGCAAAGCCCTCGTTCGCCTTGCGGATCGTGTGGATGTTGATGCGGTTGGTGCCCGCGCCTAACAGACCGCGCATGCCCGCCGTACCAAATTCAATATTCGTATAGAACGCATCCTGCTTTTCTTTCTCACTCATGCCCGCCAGCTCTTTTTTCAGCTGCGGGTCGATGTGCGGATGATTCAGCCACCGCTGATACAATTCTTCGATCATAGTTTTTCCTCCCTTGATGATCAATTTCGACAATGTTTGCGCTTACATAGCCCTTGGAAAAAAAAGAAGATGCCGCGCATCTTCTTATTCAATCCAACTTATGCAATTACTTTCTGTGCACGCAGAACTTCTTCGATTGTTGTGATTGCGACTTCTTCGTCTTCGCCTTCACAGGTTACCGTCACTTCGGACTGTGTCGGAATGCCCAGGGACATAACACCCATGATGGATTTCATGTTGACAGAACGTCCTTTATAAGCAACCTTCACTTCGCTCTTAAACTTGCTGGCAGCGTTGACTGCAACCGTTGCCGGACGTGCATGTAAGCCAACTGGATCAATAACCAATACAGAAATCTGTTTCATTTTGTTTTTTACCTCCTGCTCTACCTGAATTCATTTTAACTCATTTTTGAACGTGTTACAAGAAGAAAGTGAAGAAACGATAGGGCTTTCAGTCACCGCTTTCATTTGTGATAAGGTTCGTGATTTAAAATCCTGAAACTTCGATAAATTTGTTCAAGAACCAACAAACGGCACAGCTGATGGGGAAATGTCAGATCCGAAAGCTTCCAGCGCAGATCGGCCCGGGCGATCACTTCCGGACTGACGCCCAGCGAGCCGCCGATGACGAAAGCGATCTGACTGCCCTGGTAGCTGAAAATCTGCTGGATCTGCTCTGCCAGCTGCTCGGAAGTATAGGACTTGCCTTTTAAATCGAGCAGAACCACGGTTTCTTCTTTTTTCAGCTTCGCCAGAATCCGTTCGCCTTCCCTCTGCTTCACCTGCTCGTTCTGCGCTGGGGAATTGGATTGCGGCGCGGCGATGTCGTCGACTTCAACAATCTCCGTCTTACAATACGGCTGCAGCCGTTTCAGGTATTCCTGGATGCACTGCTGCATCGGTTTTTCCTTAATGCGCCCGACGGCGATCACCCGGATCATTCAATCGTCACGCTCAGCTTGACTTCCTGATTGTTGCGCAGAACGACCAGCTCAGCCGGATCGCCGATCGTTTTGCCATACAGCAGCTTGCGGAAGGTTTTATAGCTGTCCACCGGCGATCCGTCGAAACGGATCAGGATGTCGTTGACATGCACGCCGGCTTTTTCAGCCGGGCATTCCTCAGCAATCTTGGTGACCAAAAGACCTTCGGTCTGATCCAGACTGATGCCCATATAGCTTTTCTGATAGCTGGTCAGAGCGCTGACGTCCTTGCCGCTGATGCCGACAAACGGCCGGTTGACCTTGCCGCTGGCCTTCAGCTGTTCCACAATCGTCGTGACTTCGTTGATCGGAATCGCGAAGCTGATGCCCTCGGTAGAATTCCCCTGCAGCTTCATCGTCGTAATGCCGATCAGCTCGCCGTTCATATTGATCAACGGGCCGCCGCTGTTGCCGGCATTGATGGCCGCGTCGGTCTGCAGCACAAGCATGTCCCAATCGTCCGTTCCGTCTTTATCCACATCCATTGAAATCGTGCGGTCTTTGGAGGAAATCACGCCGACCGTCACGCTGCCGTCGGCTTCCGCCCCCATCGAATGTCCGATCGCCATGACCCACTCGCCTTTTTTGCACAGCGACGAATCGCCCTGATCGAAGGCTTCGGCCCGGAAATCGGGAATCACCTTCAGCAAGGCCAGATCGGTATAGGGATCGGCTCCGACTAACTCCGCCGGCAGCTGTTCGCCATTGGCAAACGATACGTGGATCGGGCCGCCGGAAGTGATGACATGCTGATTGGTTATGATATACACGGCCTCGCTGGTCGTACTGTAAATCGTTCCGCTGCCGCTGGCGATCAGATCTTCGCCAGTCTCATCCAGCACCGACACGCCGGTCACCTTCGCTTCGCTACGCTCCACGATCTTGGTGATATCCGAGGTAACGACCGAAACCGGACGCGTCGACTGCTGCGGATCCTGCGTCGGCGGTTCCTGTGACTTCTCTTTTTTTACCTGCCACAGCTCAACGGTCAGAACCAAGTTCCAGCACGCCAGCAGGGCGGTAAGCAGAATCAAGCCTTTCTTCATATCGGCATCCTCCCATGAGTATTTCATACTGTCCCGCGGCTTTCAGCACCAGATCCTTTCGGCAGGCGCATTGTTTCAAAGCGTCGGCGCTGACCTGCCGGGCCAGCTGCGGCTGGTTCGCTTCTTCGCTGAGATGCGCCAAGAAGATCGAACGAGTCCGCGGCGTGACTAAGCGCGTCAGCAGATGGGCACAGTCCTCGTTGCACAGATGGCCGCTGTCGGAAAGAATGCGCATTTTGATCGGATAGGGACGGCGGGTCTGCATCAACATTCCCACATCGTGATTGCTTTCCATCACATAATAGTCCGCATCGGCGATCAACGGCACGCATTCCTCCCGAACATATCCGGTATCGGTAATGTAAACCAGCTTTTCCTGCGCCGTTTCCAAAACGAAGCCAACGGTATTTTCAGCATCGTGGGACAGCGGCAGCGGCGTCACTCTGAGATCGCCCACCTGAAATGGCGTATAGGGCTTGATCCAGTGCTGATCCGCACGGTTTTCCAGACTGAAAGCCGCATAGGCTTCAACACCGGAAAACATCTTGAGCTGGCTTGTATGGTCGCGGTGACCATGGGTGACCAACAGTGCTTCTGTGTTCAGATAGTCTACACCGATCATGTGAAAACTGCGTGTTAAATAAGTCCTGGTCGTGCCGCAGTCGATCACGATCTGCGTGGCGGCGGTTTTTAACACAAAACAGTTACCCTTGGAACCGCTCGCCAACAGGTAAAATTCCATCGAGCCTAACATGGCAGCCACCCGTTGCACGGATTCTGACGCACGCCGTTTTTCATGATGAAGAAATGAACGTGCGGCCCGGTCGCCCGGCCGGTCATGCCGATCTGGCCGATAATCTCGCCTTTTTCGACGTTCTGTCCGACTTTGAAGAAGGCAGGTTGATTCATGTGGCCGTAATAGGTCTTATAGCCGTTATTGTGGTCAATGATCTGATAGTAGCCGTTAATCGGGCTGTAGCTGGCTTCTACGATCGTGCCGCGGTCAGCCGCATACAGATTACCATAGCGGTTATAGGAGTTCTTGATGTCGATCGCCTGATGCCCTCTGTAACAGCCCCAGCGGCAGGTAATCGACGGATTGTCAACCGGCCAGCGGAATGTACCGGTGCCATAGCCCGGGATGACCTTCGTGCCGACGCGCGTTTCTTCGCGGACCGGCTGGCGGGTGATAATCGAGGACACCAGCGTACCGCCGGTATTCTCGCCATTAATCCAGACTTCCTCATAGAACGCGTTGCGTGAACCATTTTGAGCATGCACGTCAATGACGGAGGAGCCTTCCTTCATATTCGGATCTTCCTTGTAAATCGGATCCTCCGGATAAACTTCTTCTTTGGCGACGCGCTCCTTGGTAACCTTGATCGTAATCGGAGATTGGAAATTGGTGACGTTGAGCACCATGCCCGGCTGGATCAGCTGATCGACATTGTCCAGCTGATCGCTGTTGATCGACACGACCTGCTGGGCGGACAGCCCGTTCTTCGTGCCGACGCCGTCGATCATATCGCCTTCGACAACCGTGTAGTATTTCATTTCCAGATTCGGGTCGGCCCCATAGCTTAAATAGTGCAGGATTTCCTGCTTGTCTTTCAGAATATTGGAAGATGAAGCCCGGCCATTGGTAACGGTCATTTTCTCAAGCACGTCGATGCTGACCTCGCGGGTGCCGTAGGTCTTCAGCTCCGGTGTGGATTGTCCCATCCGCACTGTATCCAGCGTCTCTTTGGACACGAAATTCAACAGGTATTGATCCCGGGCGTCATAAAAATCCTGGAGATTCTTAACGTAGATCGTCGCGTACACGTCGTTTTCATCCGAAAAGTCAATCCGGTTGGTTTCGACGGAAAACAGATCGTTTTCCTTCAAGTACGCGCAAATCGCCGCGTCGATATTCTCGTACCGGGTGTAGCTCAGCTCGTCGGTCACGATCAGATCTTCCCCCAGCTCCAGACGGGTATTGGGAAAATCATCCTCATAAACGCTGTGGTAGACTTCATCCAACAGTGCTTCGACTTTCGCGTAATCGTTGACGACGCCGACCAGTTTTCCGGCGTTATAGATTTTTTTTACCGTCTGCGGCTGAGCGGAAAGACTTACAACCTGCTGGGGAAGCAAACTTTCTTCCACCTTTCCCTGTGCCGCGACAACCTGATTCGCCCGGGAGAGGGATGGCCACAGCCCGGCGATCAGCGCGCTTAAAACCAGCGCGGCGGCAATCGGTATCCATTTTTTCATTCAATCCTCCCTTTCGGGGTCGTTACCCATTCTGATTCTCATAGTTGTAAAAGGCGTTGATGTTGCGTTCAAACGCCAGCTCGATCTGACGGGTCGGACCGTTACGATGCTTGGCGATGTTAATTTCTGTTTTTTCCGTGCCTTCCTCGCTCTTTTCCCGCTGATAGTATTCATCGCGGTATAAGAACATAACGATGTCGGCATCCTGTTCCAGGGCTCCGGATTCACGCAGGTCGGACAGCATCGGCCGCTTGTCCTCACGTTTTTCAACAGATCGGGACAGCTGCGACAAAGCGATGACCGGCACCTGCAGCTCACGCGCCAGCCCTTTGAGACCGCGGGAAATCTCCGAAACTTCCTGCTGGCGGTTATCGGGATTGCGGCCGCTGCCGGTGATCAGCTGAATGTAGTCGATCAGGATGACGGCCAGACCGTGCTCCGCCTGAAGCTTGCGGCATTTGGAATGAATCTCGGAAACCCGCACGTTCGGAGAATCGTCAATGAAGATCTTCGTCGCCTTCAAATCGGCAGCGGCTTCGTTAAGCTGGTTCCATTCGTTGTTGTTGAGAAAGCCGGTGCGCAGCTGGCCGCCCGGAACCCGGCTTTTGGCGGAAAGCATACGGGAGATCAGCTGCTCGGCAGGCATTTCCAGAGAAAAGATCGCCGCGGCCTGATGGTTGAGCTGCGCGATCTGCATTGCGACGTTTAACGCGAAGGCAGTCTTGCCCATCGAAGGTCGGGCCGCCAGGATGATCAGGTCGCCGCGCTGGAACCCGTTGGTCGTGTTGTCCAGATCGCGGTACCCCGTCGCCACGCCGGTCACGCCGGATTTCTGCGCGCTCATTTTATGGATATTTTCAATGACCTCGTTTACGACTTCGTTGCTGGATTTAAAATCGGTCGTCTTGCGCCGGCGCGTCACGTCGAGGATCTGCTTTTCCGCCATGTCCATCATCGTTTCCATGTCGCCGGCATTCTGCATCCCTTCCTCGGCGATATTCTGCGCGGTTTCAATTAAATTGCGCAATAACGCTTTGGACTGGATCAGCTCGATATAGTATTTCGTACTGGCGGAGGTTACGGAACTGTCCGCCAGCTGCATGATGTATTCCAGACCGCCGACTGAAGCCAACAGTCCCTGATCGGTCAGAAGACTGGCTACCGATACGGCGTCGACCGGTTTGCCTTCGCCGTTGAGTGTTTCCACGGCGGCGTAGATTTTGCGATGTGCTTCTAAAAAGAATTCTTCACTGCGCAGTCCTTCTTCAGACGCGATGCGGACGCTGTTGGGATAGATGAAGAGCGAACCCAACAACGACTGTTCGGCGTCAATACTGCTGGGCATCTGCCGCATACGCGATTACTCTTTTCCTGTAACCTGGACGCGGATCGTCCCGATCACGTCCTTATACAGTTCAATCCGGACATTGGTGACGCCGAGGCTCTGGATCGGCGCGGTATCGAGAATCTTGCGTTTGTCGATATGAATGCCGTGTTTGCGCTCTAATTCCTGGGCAATCTGCTTCGTCGATACGGAACCGAAGACGCGGCCTTCCTTGCCGCTCTTAACCGAGAACTGAAGCATGATCTTTTCCAGCTTCGCCGCCGTTTCGCGGGCCTGAGCTTCCATTTCCTTTTCGTTCAGCTTCGCCTGAACCTTCTGTTCGTCCAGAATTTCCAGACTCTTGGCCGTAGCCTGAACAGCCAGACGGTTGCGGATCAGAAAGTTGCGGGCATATCCGTCGGCAACCTCCACGATCGCGCCTTTCTTGCCTACCTTGCTGACATCGCTTAATAAAATGACTTTCATCGTTTATTCCTCCTTCATTACTTCGTCCAGCGTGGCGATCAACTCGGTTCGTAAATCTTCCACGCTCGTATTTTCCCGCTGCAGCGCGGCGGCGCTCAAA
>NZ_CFQZWI010000081.1:0-13895 GCF_986127675.1 Holdemania sp.
GCGGGTCAGTCCCGCCTGCTGTAATTGTTGATCGGAAATGTTGAGAAGTAAGTTACTTTGTTTCATATTCAGGAGCCTCCTAATATTAATATTGCGGAAAATCAGGAAAAGCCCCTTAAAAGAATTGAAATTTGTAAAAATACTTTTTTGAGTTAATCTTTCTGAGCTTATTATAACTCAGTACCGTTTTATTTTCAATTTCATTTCTCTATTTTAATCACGAAAAAGAACGGATTTTCATCCGTTCCCGTTCTGAGTCTTGCTTACGTTTACCCTAAGATTAATTTTGTCAGATCCGTCGGTTCAACAATTTCGCCGTCTTTGTAAACGCGCATATTCCCTGACGCAATTTCATCAATTAAGATAACTTCGCCGTTATAATAACCGAATTCAAACTTGATGTCGTACAGATCAAGACCTTTTTCCGCCAGCGTGTCTTTGACAATACCGGAAATCTTCTGCGTCATCGCCTTCATCTGTGCATACTGATCCAGCGTCATGACCCCAATCGCTTCCAGACCATCCGGCGTGATCAGCGGATCGCCCAGATCATCATCTTTTAATGTCGTTTCAACATAAGCGTTCAGCGGTGTGCCGCTTTCCATATAGGCGCCATAACGACGGATGAAGCTTCCGACCGCACGGTAACGGCAGATGACTTCCAGACCTTTGCCGAACACCTTCGCCGGCAGCACTTCCATTGTCGCATTGTCGATATCCGCACTGACATAATGTGTTTTCACATCTGCTTTTTTCAAAATTTCGAAGAAATAAACCGATACTTTCAGATTTTCGCGGCCAATGCCTTCAATCTGCAATCCAACGGTGTTGGCTCCCGGATCGAAGACGCCGTCGGTACCCGTGCAATCGTCCTTGAATTTCAGCTGGTAGTTGCCGTTGTCTAACGCGTAAACATCTTTTGTCTTTCCAGTGTAAACTTTATTCATGCCTTTTCCTCCATATAATGCAGAACTAGTTTAGCACAGTTATGACCATTCGGCACAAAAATTTACAGCAATCTGCCAGATTTTTCTTTCCTTTTTTATCGTTTTGGCACCGCGCAGTTAAAGAAAGCGATTTCCACATTTATACCAACCTTTTTCGTGTCTTTGTTCAGACTTTTTTGTGATGAAAGTCGGGATGGAACCTGGGATCACGGTAAAAGGCCGCCAACAGAAACACCGCCATCAAGATCCAGGCAATCGGTTCGGTATAACATACGCCCAGATACCCCAGAGTCGGCGTCAGCAGCAGCGTCGCCAGGATCTTCACGACCATCTCGATACAGCTGGAAAAGATCGGCGCCTGACTTTTTCCCAATCCCTGCAGCGCGTTGCGGTAGATAAACAAAACCGACAAAGCATAGAAGAAAAACACGTTGATTTTAAAATACTGCCGGGCGGTGGCGATGACCTGAATCTCCTTCGCGTCCACCACCAGCGCCAGGATCAAGTCGATCCCCCAGAAGGAAATCAGGATGCAGAACGTCGACCACACAAAGCTGATCGCCGTGCAGCAGTGCAGCCCTTTGCGGATCCGGTCGAGCTTCCCGGCCCCCAGATTCTGTGAAACATAGGTTGTTGCGGTAACGCCGATGCTGATCAGCGGCTGCATGAACATTTCGATCACCTTGCGGGAAGCAGTATGTCCGGCGATGATCACCGACCCCAGCTTGTTGACGGCGCTTTGCAGAATGACCGAGCCGATCGAAACGATCGAATTCATCAAACCCATGGAGATTCCCAACGACAGCTGCGCTTTCAGCATCTCTCTATCCCAGCGGAAATCCTCTTTTCCCGGAATCAGAAAGCTCGTCTTTTCTTTAATATACAGGACGCAGAGCACAACGGACAGCGCCTGGGAAATCAACGTCGCAATCGCCGCGCCGCCGACGCCCATCCGCAAGGTCTTTAAAAACACATAGTCCAGCACAATGTTGGTCAGTGAAGCCAGAATCAGAAAATACAGCGGTGTCCGGCTGTCGCCGTAGGAACGTAAGATACTGGCGGCCATGTTGTACATCATCGTGATGATCAGCCCGCCGTAAATAATAAAGATATACTCAACTGACATTCCCATGATTTCTTCCGGCGTCCCCAACAGCTTCAGTATCGGAATGCCTGTCATAAGCGCAGCGATCGTAATGCCGAGAACAAAGATCAACCCCAGCATCAGCGTGCCCGCTACCGCTTTTCTGACTTTACCCATGTCTCCAGCGCCGACATACTGCGCGATCGGAATCGCAAAGCCCTGCGCCAAACCGATATTCAAGCCCAAAACCAGACCGGAAACCGAAGCCGTAGCGCCCATTGCCGCCAAAGCGTCCACCCCCAGAATCCTGCCGACCATCATCGTATCGGCCATATTATAAAATTGCTGGAAGACATTGCCTAACAAAACCGGCATCGCAAACATCAGGATCAGTTTCAGAGGACTGCCTTCCGTCATTCGATTATGCATTCTTTTCCCCCTTCCGATTTACAAAATCCAGAACATTATAGCCTACCTGATCTGCGCCCACAAGCTTTTTCTGAGCATCGCTTAAACATAATTAATTTGAATTGAGTATCCTGCGGCGCAAAATGAAAACTGCCGGATTTTCGGCAGCTCCTGTGAAGTCATACGACATCGCTTTTCCGTTTCGATCAGGCTGTTCAGTCAAATCCCATTCGTTTTTCACTGAACACTCTGTCACTTTTTAATGCAGAATCCAATACAACAGCGCAATCAATAAAATCGCTAATTTAAACATTCATCATCACCTTTCTGTTAGTTTGTGTCATTTTCACTTAAGAATACGGAAAAAGAAGTCGATTCCAGGCTTCTCTTTAGTCTATTCCATTCATTAGAATTCGGTTCGTGAACTCGTCCTGCATGGCCGGGCGGGATTCCTCATTCAGACAGCTGCCAAAACAGCCGCCCTCTCTCTATCCATAAAATAACGGAAAAAAGCGCCGCTGTCAACGCGAAAGCTTCTTTTTATTTGCCGCCTTTTCAGCATCGTTGTTTTGAAAATTGAAGTTTCAAAGATTCAGAAAGGACTTTGTTTCGTCTTCATACTTATTACTTTTTCAGGGATAAGTAAGCGACGCTTGAGCGTTATGTTATCGCCTGAGTTACAACAATACAAACGAAACTTATTAATGAAATAAAAAAAGATTATATTAATCTGGCTTTTACCCTATACTGCCCGTCATAACCTGCGGCGTTTTTTCATTTTATCGAAATTGTGAATATCCATGAACGGCACAAAATCGGATAGTCCTTTGCCTCAACCGCTTTTACGCAGGTTCTTCCGGATTTCTGCCGGATCTTTTTCCATGTTCATTTACTGCGTCATCCCATCATCAGGCAAAGGACGCTGGCGATGTCAGGTGTTTCCGTCAGGCTGCAGAGTCAGCGGCAAAATCACAACTGTTTCATTTCCAAAAAGCCTCGTTCTTCGTCTGCCTTCCTTATCATTTAAATTATTGTTCGTTGTGATCACTGAATTACTTCAATCCAGAGGCTGATTATTGCACCTCCGATCCCTTCCCGCGCGTAAATCGAATACTGAAAATCACCCAATGCCCATTCCGCCAGATTGATCAATCCATTGCAGCCATGGAGCGTAACTTCCAGTTCTTTCAAATTCAATGTTGAATTCTCAGGGTAAACATTGTAATCACCGCTGACCGCTTCATCCGCTCTGGCCTTGCGGAAAACTGCGGATTCTGTTTTCACTTCGATCATCTGTTCCGGAATTACGCGGATCACAGGCATGGGATCATCCAGCTTCGGCAGTGTCAGATCAAAGCCTGCTTGTTCAGCAGCTTCTTCCATTGTGGCACACTCAATAAACGGATTAACAAGCTGGGTTGTTCCCTGATCAGAAAACTGTTTCTCCTGTCCAGTCACTTCCTTTGAGGTTTCCTTTGTCTGGCAACTTCCCAGTATCAGAATCGTCGCCAAACTGAGCATTCCTCTTATTCTTCTCATTGTTGATTTCTTACCTTTCTATTCCATATAGAATTAAATACAGATTATATCTGCCGCACAGGTCCCAGCGATTCCGGCAAGGTTTGCGTCATCCGCCGGATTCCCTTCCATTCCAGAAGAAGCAAAAGCAGAATGACCAGCGTCGTCAACCAGAAAATCCCAGCAATCCCGATCAGCAGCGGTCCCTTCCCTTTCAGTACCGCGCCGGTGATGACCAACGATATCAGAAGTGATCAGATAAAATCGAAATCGGCTGAAAACGTTCTTGAAGCAGGACTGTGCCCATTCATTACGGGTCATGACATTACCTTCTTTGTCTTCATTATCGCATACTTTCCTTGAATTTCACCCTGAAATCAAATTTTAAAAAGCCCATAATTGAACGGAATCGAAAAAGCAATGTCCTGCAATCTAAAACAGCGACCAGAAATTAAGTTTCTGATCGCTGCGAAATTCAACTTTCAAACTGACTGTTAAACAGCTTGGCATAGAAACCGCGCGCCTGAAGCAGTTCATCGTGCGTTCCGGATTCGATGATATCGCCGTCCTTCAGCACCAGAATCACATCGGCATTTTTGATCGTCGACAGCCGGTGCGCGATGACAAAGCACGTGCGTCCCTTCATCAGCTCCAGCATCGCGTCCTGAATCGCCATTTCCGTGCGGGAATCGACGTTGGAGGTGGCTTCGTCCAGAATCAACATCCGCGCGTTGGACAACATCGCCCGGGCAATCGTCAACAGCTGCTTCTGGCCCTTGGAAATATTCACGCCGTCATCGGTCAGCACGGTTTGATAGCCCTGCGGCAGCGTTTCCACAAAGTCGTGGATATGCGCCTTCTTACAGACCGCGATCACTTCCTCCAGCGTCGCGTCTTCGCGGGCATACGCAACGTTTTCCTCAATCGTGCCCTGGAACAGCCAGGTATCCTGCAGCACCATTGTAAACGCCTTGCGCAGACTGTCGCGGGTCAGATTGCGGATCGGATAGCCGTCGACCGAGATCACGCCTTCATTGACGTCGTAGAAACGCATCAGCAGATTGATAATCGTCGTCTTGCCCGCGCCGGTCGGACCGACGATCGCAACCAGCTGGCCCGGGTCGGCATGCAGCCGCAAATCATGGATAATTTCTTTTTCCGGTGTGTATCCGAATTTGACATGATCAATATCGACCATCCCCTTCGTGTCGATCAGAACCTTGGCGTCCGGAGCATCCGGAATTTCCGACGGCTCGTCCAGCAGCCGGAACACCCGCTCCGCCGCAGCCGCCGCGGTCTGCAGCTCTGTGATGATGTTGGCGGTTTCATTGATCGGACCAGAGAACTTCCGCGAATACATGACAAACGAGGAAATGTTGCCGATCGTGATCTTGCCCAGAAGAAACAGAATCGCGCCGAACATACTGATTAAGGAAAGCGAGAGGTTGTTGACGAAGTTGACGGAAGGACCCATGATGCTTCCTTCATAGTCCGCGGTGTAGTACGCCTGGCTGGCGTCCTCATTGCGGCTGTCATACTTCGTGATGATCGTATCTTCCTGACCATACGCCTTGATCGTCTTGTTGCCTGACAACATTTCTTCCGTAAAACCGTTCAGCTCACCCAGCTTGCGGGAACGCCGGCGGAACAGCGGCTTGACTTTAATCATCCGATAGCGTGCAAACACCAGCGTGATCGGGACGGTGATGACAAAGACCAGCACCAATATTGGCGCGATGGACAACATCATCAACAACGATCCGACAACCGTGATCACCCCGGTGACCAGCTGCAGAATATCGCTGGACAGCGAGGTGTTGATTGTGTCGATGTCATAGGAAATTTTGGATACGATATCGCCGGTCTGGTTGCGGTCAAAATAACTGACCGGCAGCTCCAGCAGATGCTCAAACACCTGCCTGCGCATCCGGTGCGTGATCTTCTTTGATACCTGCAGCAGAATAATCTGCAGGATGTAGGTCAGCACGCTGGATATAACATAGAAAAGGATCATCAGAACGCAGTAATAGAGAACCTTGTCAAAATTAACTTGTCTTGGACCGCCGATTGCGTCGATCGCGACGCCTGTCAGCTTCGGACCGTACAATGCGAGCACGTTGGCGACGATCGTCGTCACACATGCCAGTAAAAGCAGAAACTGAGATTCCTTTAAATATCCGATCAACCGTCGGATTGTCGCTTTTCTATTCAAGCAGCGCACCTCCCATCTGGCTGTCGCTGATCGACGAATAAATCTCACTGGTCTGCATCAGCTCGTCATGTGTTCCGCGGGCCACGATTTTTCCCTGATCCAGCACGAGAATCTCATCCGCGTGCATGATGCTGGAAACCCGCTGGGCAACGATCACCTTGGCCGTATCGGCAAAGTGCGTATTGATTGCCTTGCGCAGCCGGGCGTCGGTTTCATAATCCAGCGCCGAGCTGGAATCGTCCAACAGCAGAATCTTCGGATTGTTGACAAACGCGCGGGATAAGAATATCCGCTGGCGCTGGCCGCCGGAAAGGTTGGTGCCTTTGGAGTTCAGCTTATAATCAAATTCATCCGTCAGACTCTTGATAAATGGCCGAGCCTGAGCAATCTGCGTCGCTTCATCCAGCAGCTCGTCGTCGATCGGCCGGCCGAAAGCGATGTTTTCGCGCACGGAATCCTGAAAGATGAAATCGTTCTGCATGACGATGCCGTATTCCTTCCGCAGATCCTTCGGATCATAGCTGCGGATATCGCGGCCGTGAATCCGGATCGTGCCGCTGTCTGCGTCGTAAAAGCGCATCAGCAGCTGCAGAATCGTCGACTTGCCGGAACCGGTTGCGCCGATAATCCCCAGCGTCTGGCCTTTTTTTAATTCAAACGTGATGTCCTCGACGTTATCCTTCACGCCCAGATAGGAGAAATTGACATGATCAAATTCAACGATCTTGTCATTGAGCGGAGAATCGTCGGCGATGATTTCCATTTCATCATGAGCCTGCAGCACTTCCTCAATCCGGTTTGCGCTGGCGATGCCCTTGGAGACCATGACGAAGATTCGGCTGATCGACATCATCGCGTTGGTAATGATCGTAAAGTAATTGGTGAAGGCGATGATCTTGCCGGTTTCACTTAGTCCCCCGTTGACCCGCCATGCACCGACGAGAATAACGCCGACCAGTCCAAGGTTCATAAACAGGTTCATCAGCGGATTGATCGCGGCCATCCGGGTATTGGCTTTGAGTTCTTCGTTCGCCAGTCCCATATTGACTGTTTCATAACGCTTTTTTTCATGATCCGCTTTGGACAGTGCCTTGATCACGCGAATGCCCTGGGCGTTTTCCCGCACGACGGAAATCATCCGGTCCTGTGCCCGCTGAACCTTGGTAAACATCGGAATACCCTTGGTCGCTTTGGAGTAAACCAAAAGTGTGATAAACGGCAGCGTCGCCAGCATCACCAGCGCCAGCACCGGCTCCATTATCAGCGTGATCACAATTCCCCCGATCAGCAGGATCGGCGCGCGGACGCCCATTCGCTGAATCATGCCGATCATCCGATGGACATTGTAGGTGTCGCTGGTCAGACGGCTTTCCAGCGATGGAATCGTAAATTCATCCCCCTTGCGGCACGACAGTCGGATCGTTTTTTCAAACAGATCATGCCGGATGTGAATCGTGGCGTCCCGGGCTACGCGCGAGGCAAGCCGATTGGCCTTAATGTCAAAAATCCAGCCCGCGATGGACACGGCGATCATGATCAGACCGTAAACTACAATCCGCTGAATGTCCTTCGTCGGCACGATCGTATCAATCACATACGCCAACAGATACGGCAGAAGCAAAACCGCCAGCGCCCCCAGCGTCTTCATCAAAAAGCTGATCGACATCTCTTTCAGCAGCGGTTTCAAGTATTTCTTCAAGAGTTCCATAACAGATTCCCATTCCCCCTCCGCATACTTAGTTTCCTTTATCAACAGTTAGCAAGCTAAGCTTTTCTCTATCATTATACCAGTCCGTGATCAACTTTCCAGTTCAAAAATAGCATTCATTACAAGAAAAAGATAGAAATGCAAAGAGAAGAATTAATTTTACTGATATATCTCACTCTGCTCTTACCAGAGAGTCCTTGATTATCGTTATTTTGTCCGCAATATCTCAATGCGGTCTCACCTGTAAAATTTTATTCTGACCTCGTTCAATATCAGTTTCTATCTTTGCGATCTCTATCTTCCTTCTTATTTCTTTCCAAATCTGTTCTCACGGGCTGATCAATAAAAAAGTTTATAAGATATTAATCCTATAAACCAGAACGTTTTTCGTAAAATTTTCTACCTGATTATAAACACTGTCGATAAATATCAATAATATTTTCTTTCGTCAATCTACGATAACCGTTCAGACATCCCTCCTCCGCACATAACTTTTCTGCCATTTCATCAAAATGTTCACTGCCTATTTTTAAATCACGCAGGCAAGAAGGCAAACCCATTTTCTGATAAAACAAATTTTCCAACTGTTGAATTATTTCGTCGGCCATCGCCTCACTAGTCAGTTCGGGATTAAGCAGGAAGGCATGCAAACCTAATTTTCGAAATAAAGGAAGACTTCGTGCGTCTTTAATATATTTCAGCCATCGTGGCATTATAATCGCCAATGTAATGCCATGGGTAAGATCATAATAAGCGGATAACTGATGTCCTAACGGGTGCATGCTCCAATTATGAGGCCGATCAAAAGCTACAAAGCCATTGATCGCCCAGACTGCAGTCCACATCATATTAGCTCGCGCTTCATAATTCACAGGTTCTTCCACTGCTGAAGGTCCGCAAACCAACATTGTCCGAATTAAACCTTCCATAACTGAATCAACCATCAGCAAACCTTCCTGCGGTGTGAAATACTCCTCAAAAATATGTGCAATGATATCAGCAACGCCACAGGCTGTTTGCCTCCGCGAAACGGTATACGTCAATTTCGGATCCATGAAAGCAGCCACTGGATAAAGTTCCTGGCCAGCAAGTACCCGCTTTTCTTTGGTTTCCTCATTCGTGATCACAGCTCCGCTGTCCATTTCGGATCCTGTCGCGCTGATGGTAGAAACTGCAATGATTGGGAGGCAGTGTTCCTGCGGTTGTTTTCCTGAAATGATATCCCAGCAATCGCCATCATAACAGGCCGCGGTTCCTATCGCTTTTGCGCTGTCTATGACGGATCCGCCTCCGATCGCGATCAACACTTCAATCTGTTTCTCCCTGCATCGTTGCGCTCCTCGGTTAATATCCGTATGCCGCGGATTCGGCCGGACTTCTCTGAATTCGATAACCTCGGCTGAAACCTTGTCTAACTGTTTGATAATTCTATCATACAATCCACTTGTTTTTACATGCTCTCCATCGTAAATGATCATTACTTTTTGACCATAGCGTTTCACGAGTGTCGATAACTGATCAATCTGATCCCCGAAGAACACTTTCGTTGGAATGTCGTATACAAATGAAAATTCCATAACTCCTCCTTAAATTTCTCAAAATCAAAAATTTCGTTTAATAAAAAACACATAAATTGTCAATAGTTTTTCAGTATGCTTCAAAACGCTTTTTACAGTTTATCAATCAATTATACGTCGTTGAACATCATTCTTTTAACCTTAAGAAGGCTCCGGGATGATCAATCTTTATTCCTTTTGATAAATTCGATCAATTTCTGATAACTATCAATCCGCTTTACCTCTTTCATCCAGGCCTCTGATGTAAATATTCGGATTAACTTTTCTAATATTCGGATAAACGCTTTTTGATCTTTTCTAGAAATACTCAGTAAAAAGACAATATTCACTTTATTAGTCCCCCATGCAATGGGATGTTTCAGTAAACCGACAGAAATTGCCGTCTGCAGAGAATTGGAATCAAAGGTATGCGGCACTGCGATATTCAGGTAAGAAGTCGGAGATCGGCTTTCCCGCTCGATAACCCGTTCCTTGAAATCACTCTGTTCTAAGCCATCCGCTACGATAGGCTGACATAATTGAGCAATAAGGTTGTAGCAATCCGTGATGCGTTCTTCAAAATATACGAAATGATTTTCTTTAAATAAGTTAAACAACGAGATTGCAACACCGTTTTCCTTTTCAGCAATGGTTTCCACGACTGCTTTTTGAATTCGTGTTTCATCATCAACGTTAACAAACATGGAAATCTGGACATAATTAGAAAACCGACGTTTCGTTTTCAATGTCGAAATTACAAGATCCACACGTTCTTCACAAACTTCCGTTTCATTGGAATAAACCTCAATATTCTTGATGTTCAGAAAAAACAGATTCTTAATTTTATTCGCAATCACTTCACTGGAATGGTTATAATCCAGAATGATCAACGCTACATTAATTTTTTCCCTTTCTTTTTTCTCAAAAGCCAAACCGATATGAATCACCAAATAGGAAATTTCGTGTTCATTTAGATCCAACTGCGGCCATTTTTCATTGATAATCTGAGCGGTAATGACTGCCAATTCATAGATTACCGGAGAACCGTTGCGGATTGTCTCTACCAAAGGATTTTTCAAACGTCGTTTATCATTTGCCAGCAATTGCTCCAGATGTAATGTCAATCCGGAAATAAAGACATCATCCTGAACGTTTACAAAATATTTTTTATACAAGAGAGCGGTTAGGTCAACCACAAAATTATAGATATCCTGATCTAAAGCCTGCTGCGCGGATGTTTTAAAACGATAATCGTTCATCGGCCGCGAGTATAACGAAACGATTGCGCTGAAGGATTCTCTCTCATTTTTCTCGACAAAGATTCTTTCTTCTTTTTCCAACCGGTCTAAAATATCCAGGGTTGCCTTATATTTGCAGGTATCCTGACAATGTTGACCATGACGGCTCGCAGACTGAATGTGAAGACGTTCAAATAGGATACAGAAATGCAGAATCATGCTGATAAGACCGTAATCATTAGCGGAAAGACCGTTTTTTGCTAATTCTTCAACCAATATTTTTCGCAATCCGAGCACGTCATAGGCAGGAAACATTTCTCTGAGAACGTCGTAGCTCATAAAGCCTTCGTTCGCTTCTTCATAAAGAATGCTCGACATCAGTTTGCGGTAATGGATTTCATTGCTGACAGCCCGAATCTGATCGCCGCTAATCTGCAGTTCAATCTGATACGACAACAATTTTTTCTTAATTGCGATCAGGTCCGCCTGCATCGTTGAATCGCTGATACACAGTTCTTCCGCTAATGCGTAGATATCAACACCGCCACCGCAAAGAATCAATCTTTTAATAATTGTGTTGCGCCGACTTTCAACGCTGAATTCCAAACTCTCTGATTTATTCTCGATGAATCTGCGGGCAGTTTCTTCATCATTAATCCGATACCCGTAATTCGATGAATCAATCAATTTCGCAACTTGATTAAATTCTTTTATACGGCTTCTTAATGTTCTGATAGAAATGTTGAGAAAACTCGAAAGCTCATCCGAAGTAACCCATGTTTTCCGGTTCAGAAGGTATTCCAGCAATTCTCTTTCTTGTTTTCTCAACATCATTCTATTCACCTACAATCATTAAATAGCATTTTCGGTCGCGAGGTCGGTTAAAATCCCAGTCGACAAAGTAAATTGAACCCCAGGGACCGGTTAATATTTCGCCATTATGAATAACGAACACTTCACTTGCGCCCAGCATCGACCCTTTTAAATGCGCCGGGCCGTTTAACAGGAGTTCCGGATGCCGGACATAGGTATCATCGCCATCCGCCTGTGCAAAGGCCATATGTTTTGGTCCCGGATAACGATATTCCAGATTCAGTGCCGTTTGACACGGGAATATTTTATTAAGACCCACATTGAGATCCGCCTGCAGATATTCATCCCCATTTTCATCAAAATCATGGACCATTTCCTCAAAGATGACAGAACAGGTAGTATGAGGCGACTGTACGGCCAAGATTCCCTCTGTAATTCCGCTGCCACAAACAAATTGAACAACGGCATCTTTGATATTAAAATAAGTAATCTTCTTTCCTTCCGTCTGAAAATGAAGCTCTTTAAATACAGTCGTCATGCGCGCCATCTCGGGAAATCGGCCAATGCCCGTTTAAAACCGTCAAGCATATCCAGAATTACAGCCTGTGGATTCTCCGCCGCAAAGATTCCGGAACTGCCACCCGCACATTGCGCGCCGTTTTTTATCGCATTGTAGACATCCTCACCATTCTTAGTTCCTGCGCCGATGCAGATGATAATCTCTTCGCTGATTGCCTGAATTGTCCGAACGACTTCCTGCATATATTCCGGGCTTGCCGTTCGACCTGTTCCGATCAAAGACGTTGGCTCGCAAACCAAGCAATTTGGTTTTAACGTCGCCAGCATTTGTGCTTCCTCGGCGCTGTCGCAGCAAATATCAACAAGCAGCCCGAGTTCCTTCGCCCGATAGACGGCTTTAACCAGCTGTCCAACGGTCATCGGTCTTTCAGCATGATTTAACGTTACACCATGAACGCCGATCGCTTTTAACGCATCAGGAAGTACTAATCCATTCCCGCGGCCCGGTGTAATTCCGTCCATTCCCTGCGCGTAGATCAGCATAGAATTTGTTTCTCTGCATACCCGTGCAAGATCAACATATGGCGCTGAAAAAGTGAAGATCAATTCGGGGTTTTCTTTAGCGAGCTGGTCGGTGAAATGCGCTATTTCCAGTAATTCATCGCCAAATTTATAATTCTTACAATTGAGACCAAAGATGAGTTTATTCAGTTTCTTCACCTTAACCTTCCTTTCTGCCGAATACACTGTAATAATGCCGCAGTGTTTCCTTCATGCCTTTCGCTGAAGCGGAAGTCAATTCAATTAAATCTTCAGTTGAAGCCCGCTTCATCGCCTCAACGCCGCCTCGTACCAAATCCGTAAACAAATTAATTTTAGCAATGCCCAACTCTGAACAAAATTTCAGATTGACATCGCCGGTGCCGGAACCTCCATGCAGCACCAGAGGGATCTTGACTGCGGCGTTCAATTCACGCAACCGTTCAAAATTCAATTTTGGGGTTCCTCGATAACAGCCGTGCGCGGTGCCGATTGATACGGCCAGAGAATCTACACCGGTCTGTTCGGCGAAGTTAACCGCGGATTCAACTTCCGTATAAATTGAATCAGTATGCTCATGACTTTCATAATTCGCACCGCTGCCAACATGGCCAATCTCAGCTTCCACGGTCACATTTCGCGCATGAGCATATGCGATAATTTCCTTTGTCATTCTGACATTGTCTTCAAACGTTTTGGCCGAGGCGTCAATCATCACCGACGTAAAGCCGGCATCAATACAATCTTTGACAAAATCAGTAGAAAATCCATGATCAAGATGCAGTACTGTCTGAACTTTGGTTTTTTCAGCATAATAACGTCCCATCCAAGCCGCTTCTTCAATCGTCAGGATATCGCGGAAAGCTTCGCTATAAGCAACAATAATCGGTTGGTTCAGAAGCTCTGCTGTTTGAATATAAGCTTTGAGTGAAGTCTGATTAAAGAAGTCCGGAGAAGGAATGGCATACCCACCCCTTCTCGCTTCCTGCAGCAATGTTTTAGAATTGACCAGCATATCTATTTCTCCGTATAAGAAGAAGCATCTGCATCAATAAACTCTGTAGTTGTCAAATTCGTTTGCTTCTTCAGCCATTCCCGATTCCAGAAAATTAAACTTAGAATGACAACGACCAGGACAACTGCACCGATTATATGAAGATTAGCCAAGATATGTGGAATAAATGTAAAAAGATTGACAGTCATCGCTGAAATGCCCGTTGCTCCTTCCGGTATTGAAATTGCCCCAGACAAAGCGAACTGCGTGATGTATGGAGCAAAATAAGAACTAATCAGCAACACCAGAGACAAATTGTCAAGGACTTTTTAATCAAATTCACAAAAAATCTACAAAA
>NZ_CFQZWI010000082.1:0-13534 GCF_986127675.1 Holdemania sp.
ACGACGCTCTTCCGATCTTTTTACAAATATTTAATCAAGTAATTTCAGTAAGCAAAGCTACGATAAGGAGAGAAAACAACGTATGGCATTAGCGGATATTCTGGATGAAAACATCATCGACCTGCATTTAAAGAGCACGACGAAAGACGAAGTGCTCCATGATTTGAGCGCGCACCTGCTGGAAGCGGGCTACATTGAAGACATCGAACAGTTCGTCAAGGACATTTATGTCCGGGAAGCGGAGGGGATTACCGGCATGGGCAACCACATCGCGATTCCTCATGGCAAAAGTCATGCCGTCAAAAAGATCGGGATCGCGATCGGCCGCTGCGAAAATGAGATCGAATGGGAAAGCTACGACGATGAGCCGATCAATCTGGTCTTCCTGTTCTGCGTCAGCGACGACGCTGATTTCGCGTCCAATCACATGATGCTGCTGGCGGAGCTGGCCGGCAAGCTGGGCAACGACGAACGCGTGGAGAAGCTGCAGAAGGTTACAACAAAGCAGGAGTTGATTAATTTATTCCTCAACTAATGACCAAAATTACCGTAATTTAATCGTTACTTAATCAAAAAATTACCGTAATAAAGTTCCCGCAGTTGTTAAACTAAAGCGCTTGCAACATGATAAATTATGATCATGCCAAAAGAACAAAGACGGATGGGAGGTGAACCCAAATGAAGATTGTAGGAATTACAGCTTGTACCGCAGGCATCGCGCATACCTATATCGTTGCGGAAAAGATTCAGAACGCAGCGGAGGCCGCGGGCCATCAGTGCAAGATCGAAACGCAGGGGACGATCGGCGCACAGAACAAACTGACAGCGGAAGATATCGCCGCGGCGGATGTTGTCATCATCGCGCATGATATCGCTGTCGGCGGAATGGAACGTTTCGCCGGCAAGCCGACCGTTGACATTCCGATCAGCGTCGCGATGAAGAATCCAAAAAGCTTGATCGCCACGATCGAAAAGAAAATCCAAAAATAAAAAGGGGTAGATGAATCCATGAAAAAGTTGAACTTTAAAAAACACATGATGACCGGCATCTCGTACATGATTCCGATGATCGTGGCCGGCGGTATCCTGGGCGCCTTAGCGAAAGGCTTCGGCGGATGGGAAGTCGGCAATTATGCGCCGGAAGCGGGCGCGACCCTCTTCAGCAACCTGAACTGCTTCGACTGGAAACAGTTCTGGTGGATGATTTCCAAATTATCTGACTACGCGATGAGCTTCGGCGTTGCGGTCATGACGGCCGGCGTCTGCTACTCGATCGCTGAACGTCCGGGCATCGTGCCGGGCTTCGTCATCGGTTATGCGGCAAACCAGTCGAAAGCGGGCTTCTTAGGCGGTCTGCTGATGGCGTTTGTGATCGGTTATTTCATCCAGTGGATGAAGACTTGGAAGCTTCCGAAGTGGATGGTCGGCCTGATGCCGGTTATGATTATTCCAGTCATCGCGACCTTTGTCTGCGGCGTGGCCTTCTTCGCGATCGTGGCGAAGCCGATGGCGATTGCCATGAATGCTCTGCAGGGTTGGATCATGAGCCTCAACGGTGGTTCCAAGTTCATCATCGGCGCGGTTATCGGCGCGGGCATGGGCTTCGATATGGGCGGCCCGGTCAACAAGACGGCTTCCATGGCAGCCAATGCGCTGGGTGCTGATGGCATCTACGGACCAATGTCAGCCAAGATCATCGGCGGCATGACGCCACCATGCGGCGTCTTCGTTTCCACTCTGTTAACACCGAAAAAATTCTCGCTGACGGAAAAAGAAACCGCGAAAACCGCATTCCCGATGGGCCTGTGCTTCATTACTGAAGGTGTCCTGCCATTTGCGGCGGCAGATCCGGCCCGCTTCATCCCCGCTTCCATGATCGGTTCAGCGTTAGCCGGCGGCATCGCCGTAGCGATGGGTGTTGAATCCGTTGCCGGCCATGGCGGAATCTTCGTCTTCCCGATGATGACCAACTGGATGTGGGCGGTGATCGCCTTGATTGTCGGCTCGGTTGCGACTGGCGTCATCTATTCGGCGATCAAGAAGCCGAGCGAGGAAGGTCAGGAAGAGGAAGAAGAAATCGTCGACCTGGACATCAACCTGTAAGCTTCACCCTCAATTTCTAAGACATTCGCAATTATATTAAGGAAAGAAAGAAGGAGTCCTATGTTAGTTTCGATGAAGGATATTCTGCAGCACGCGCACAAGCATAATTACGCGGTGATGGCAGTCAACAGCATCAATATGGAAATGGCCCGCGCGGTGATCAGCGCCGCCGAGGAAGAACATTCCCCGATTATCGTCCAGATGGGTCCGGGTCAGATCGGCAAGCATGCGCATCTGACGGAGATCGTTCCACTGGTGAAGGAACTGGCTGAACGCGCCAGCATTCCGGTCGCGTTGAACCTGGATCATGGCGGAAAGCTGGAAGATATGGTCACGGCCATCCACAACGGCTTCACCAGCCTGATGATCGACGCTTCTTCCTATCCTTATGAAGAAAACGTCAAGCGGACCTCGGTTGTCTGCGCGCTGGCGCATCCGCACGGAATTTGCGTTGAAGCGGAGCTGGGTCATGTTGGGCAGGCGGCGGACGGCGACAACAGTAAGGTCGACCTGTATACTAACGTCGAAGAAGCAAAGAAGTTTGTGAAAGACACCGGCTGCGACGCTTTGGCGGTGGCGATCGGCACGGCGCATGGGGATTATCCGAAGGGCTATGTGCCGGTGCTGAACTTTGAACGTCTGGCCGAGCTGAAAAAGGCGCTGGATATGCCGTTGGTTCTGCACGGCGGAAGCGGCAGCGGCGAAGAGAACATCCGCAAGGCCGTCGCCGGAGGCATCAACAAGATCAACGTCTGCACCGACGCTTTCCATGCCGCGAAAAACGCGATGCTAAAGAAGCTGGAGTGCAAACCGAACGCGGATTATCTGGAACTGTGCATGACGGCGGAAGCCGCTGTGAAGCAGTTCGTGAAGGAATATATCCGGGTGATCGGGTCCAACAACCAGTATTTCTACGGTGAATCGGTTTCGACCGGCAACGAATAAATTCTCCCATTTATAAGTAAATAAGCGAGCATCTTACCCAAGGTGCTCGTTTGTTGTTTGTGTGATTTTTTATATGACCAGGAGTCGATATCTAATGAAGGTTATTAAGCAGATGAAAATACAATTTTCTATATTTGATTTATTCGGAAAATACGGATAAAGTAAAGTTATACTTTAAAAATATCGAAAGAAGGTGCTTTCATGTATATTCAAAGACACTTAGAAAATCAGATTTTAAATGCCTCTCGCTATTATCCTGTCATCATGGTTTGCGGTCAGCGTCAGGTGGGAAAACTTACAATGCTGAATCATATCAAGGAACCGGATCGGCGCTATGTCACACTGGATGACGGCAATGCCCGCAGACTGGCAATTCAGGATCCTGCCCTTTTTTTTGAAACTTATGGATCACCGCTGTTGATCGACGAAATCCAACGTGTTCCTTCGCTTCTTTTAGAAATGAAAAAGATTGTCGATGAGAAGGCGCTTGCGGGCGAAGAGAACAACGGGATGTTTTGAATTACCGGATCGCAGAAATTTAAAATGATGCAGGGTGTTTCTGAATCTCTGGCAGGCCGGGTTGCCGTTTTTGATATGGCCGGATTGTCGGCGGCTGAGATCGAGGGACGTCCCGCCGGACTTTTTCAGCCGGATCTAAAATCTTTGCGGGAACGCCTGAAAACCAGCGTGAAGAAGGATATCCATACGATTTATGAGGATATCTATCGTGGAGGCATGCCTAAATTGCGTGTTAGTGATCTTGACAACGATCGTTACTATATGGATTATATCAATACCTATCTTGAACGTGACATTCAAGACTTGGCGCAGGTTGGAAAACTGAATGAGTTTTATGATTTTCTAGTCTTTGTAGCTGCCCGGACGGGGCAGGAGTTGAAATATGATGAAATCGCTAAGACGATTGGCGTTTCCTTGCCGACCGCTAAATCCTGGATATCCATTCTGGAGCGGTCCGGCGTGATTTTTATTCTGCGTCCTTATTTTTCCAACATTTCCAAACGGTTGGTCAAAACTCCTAAAGTTTATTTTATGGATACAGGACTTGCGGCTTATTTATGCCGGTGGCCGAATGCGGAGACCTTGGCGAACGGTGCGATGGATGGTGTCTTCTTTGAAACTTATGTCGTTACGGAAATTGTTAAGAGTTATTACAATGCCGGCAAACCTGTCGATTTGTTCTATTACCGGGATGCGGATAAGAAGGAGATCGACCAGCTTGTTGTGAATGGGGATCAGATCACGCCGATCGAGATTAAGAAAGGCAAGGAACCTTCGAAACCGGATAAGAATTTTAATGTTCTGCAGCAGTTTCATCTCGACGTTCAGCCGGGAATCATTCTATGTTTAAGCGACGAGCTGATTCCGTTTAACCGCCAGTCCTGGTACTGTCCTGTATCAGTACTGTAGTCAAACTGAAAACAATGACCTGGACAGGGGGATTGACCGGATCACCCTAGCTGGAAAACAGGATGAAAAATTACAGAATGAAGTTTTATTGGATCACATTATTTTGCTTTTCCATTTTGGCAGGGCGGATAAACGACAATTTACCACATTAAAATGACGAGGATTGATAATCCGGAACGAATCGTTTATGATACTTTTATAGACAGGAACAGGAAATTGATGTTCCTGTTAAAAAGAAGAAAAGGAGAAACAAACACATGAAAATTGCATTAATGAATGAATTCAGCCAGGCCCCGAAAAACACGATTATTCTGGAACAGCTGAAAGACGTCGTCGAACCGATGGGTCATGCCGTTTATAACACCGCGATGGCAAAACCGCTGCTGGACAAGGACGTTCCGGAAGCGTATACGGAAGAAAATCCACGTCTGACTTATCTGCATCTGGGCATTCAGGCCTGCCTGCTGCTTAACAGCGGCGCGGTGGACTTCGTCGTTACCGGCTGCGGCACCGGCCAGGGCGCGCTGATGTCGCTGAACGCGTATCCGGGCGTTGTCTGCGGCTATTGCATCGAACCGTCAGACGCCTACCTGTTCTTGCAGATCAACAACGGCAACGCACTGTCGATCCCTTATGCCAAAGGCTTCGGCTGGGGCGGCGAGCTGAACATCCACACGATTTTTGAAAAAGCATTTGGTTCTCCGAAGGGCATGGGCTATCCGAATGAGCCGGGCCGCAAGGAATCGCAGAACCGCAACGCCGCGCTGTTAAACGAAGTGAAGGCCGCGGTGGGCAAGCCGGTTCTGGATGGCTTGAAGGCGCTTGATCAGAACATGGTTAAGGAAGCGCTGACGCAGCGGTTCCAGGACTGCTTCTTTGCCGGCTGCCAGAACGCCGAGCTGGAAGCGTATGTACGTGAAGTCTTAGGCAAATAAAGTATGAAAAACGTGACCCTTCCGCGCTATACGATCGGCCCGGACGCACTGAATGATCTGGAACGTGTCGTTTCCGCTTACGGACGCAAAGTGGCGCTGATTCATGGTGCGAAAGCCTATGCCGCCTGTCAGGCGCTGTTAACCCCGGCGCTGGGTTCGCTGGACGTTGTCAGAGAAGTCTGCTATGGGCATGAGGCAACCTATGAGAACGTCGCCAGGCTGACAGAGGATCCGGATGTGCGGCGGGCAGACGTGCTGGTCGGCATCGGCGGCGGCAAATGTCTGGACACGGTGAAGCTGGCCGGCGATCAGCTGGGAAAGCCGGTCGTCACGATTGCGACGATCGCCTCCACCTGCGCGGCAGTAACCAAGATCAGCATCATGTATAACGCCGACGGTTCGTTCAAGGATATTCCAAAGCTGAAGGCCGCGCCGGTACACTGTCTGATCCCGACTTCAGTCATTGCCGAAGCGCCGATTCAGTATTTATGGGCCGGTATCGGCGATACGATGGCGAAGCATGTGGAGTGTACGTTCTCCGCCCGCAACGATTCACTGGATTATGCCAGCGAACTGGGCCGTACGATCAGCGCGATGTGCTTTGAGCCGGTGATCGCCCACGGCGTCAGCGCGCTGCGCGCAGCGAAAAATCAGGAAGTCAGCGACGATCTCGAACAGATCATCCAGAATATCCTGATTTCCACCGGCAGCGTTTCACTGCTTGTCCATCCCAATTACAATTCCGCACTGGCGCACGCTCTGTTCTACGGGTTGACGGTGCGCGAGCATATCGAGAAGAACCATCTGCATGGCGAGGTTGTGTCCTACGGCACGCTGGTGCAGCTGATGATGGACGGTCAGAAGGAAATGCTTCAAAAAGCTTACGCCTTCCACCGTCAAATCGGGCTGCCGGTCTGTCTGGCGGATTTAGAGTTGAGCAAGGACGATCCGTTAAGCGACGTGCTGGAAATGGCGGAAAAGAATCAGGAACTCAACCATGTTCCGTATCCGGTCACCCAGGCGCTGATCCGCAAGGCGATCGACGATCTTGAAAACTACGCAGGCTAAACAGTCTGAACAAAGGGACAAGCCGTCCCTTTTCTTTTAGGTAAAGGAGGAAATAAAACCTATGGAAATGACATTACGCTGGTATGGGACCGGCTACGATTCCGTAACGCTTGAACAAATCCGTCAGATTCCGGGCGTCCGCGGCGTCATCACGACGCTGTATGACACGCTGCCGGGTGAAATCTGGACGCCGGAGCGGATCGCGGCGATGAAAGATGAGGTCGAGGCTTCCGGACTGCGCGTCAGCGGAATTGAAAGCGTCAACGTTCACGATGCGATCAAGGCGGGAACGGCGCGGCGCGACGAAATGATCGATCATTATATTCAGACGCTGGAAAACCTGGGCAAAGCGGACATCCACATGGTCTGTTATAATTTCATGCCGGTTTTTGACTGGACGCGGACCGAACTGGCCCGCAAGCGTCCGGACGGCTCGACGGTATTGGCGTACACGCAGAAAGCGGTGGACGAATTGAATCCGGAAAAGATGTTCGCTTCGATCGGCGCGGATACCAACGGTTTTATCCTGCCGGGATGGGAACCGGAACGGATGGACCGGATCAAGGAATTGTTTGCGCTGTACCGCAGCGTCGATGAGCAGCAGCTGTTTGAAAATCTGCGGATTTTCCTGGAAGCGATCATGCCTGTCTGCGACCGGTATGATATCAACATGGCGATCCACCCGGATGATCCGGCCTGGAGCGTGTTCGGTCTGCCGCGGATTATTATTAACGAGGGCAACATTCAGCGGATGATGAAGATGGTCGACAATCCGCACAACGGCGTGACGTTTTGTTCCGGTTCTTATGGAACAAATCTGGAAAACGATCTGCCGCATATGATCCGCTCGTTAAAAGGTCGGATTCACTTCGCGCATGTCCGCAACCTGAAGTTTAATACGCCGGATGATTTTGAGGAAAGCGCCCATTTGTCCAGCGACGGCAGCTTTGATATGTATGAAATTATGAAAGCGCTGTTCGATATCGGTTTCGACGGTCCGATCCGTCC
Source organism: Holdemania sp. (assembly GCF_986127675.1). Taxonomy (NCBI): domain Bacteria; kingdom Bacillati; phylum Bacillota; class Erysipelotrichia; order Erysipelotrichales; family Erysipelotrichaceae; genus Holdemania; species Holdemania sp. Next base: position 7,488 of record NZ_CFQZWI010000082.1, read on the forward strand.
GGACCATGGCCGGATGATCTGGGGCGAGAAAGCGATGCCGGGCTATGGTCTGTATGACCGGGCGCTGGGTGCGGCTTATCTTAACGGTTTGTGGGAAGCGATTGTCAAAAGCGAGGGATGCGTATGCGATTAACTGATGAAGGACTGAAAGACCGGCAAGGCTGGCTGGATCATGGCTACACGCTGCCGCAATACGACCGCGAGCGGATGCGTCAGGCAACGCTGGCAACGCCGCGCTGGATTCACTTTGGCGCCGGGAATATCTTCCGCGCGTATCAGACGCGGCTGATGCAGCAGCTGATTGAAGACGGGGAAGTTTCGGAAGGTCTGATCGCGGCGGAAGGATATGATGATGAAATCGTCGACGGAATGCTCAATCCGCACGATGATCTGAATATTCTGGTCACGCTGAAAGCCTCAGGCAGCGTGGAAAAAACGGTGATCGGCAGTCTGGCCGCCGCCTTGAAGCTCGATCCGGCCAGCGCGGATTTCACGATGTTAAGAAACTTGTTCATCCAGCCGAGCCTGCAGCTGGCCAGCTTTACGATCACGGAAAAAGGATATCGTGTCCGCGATGAAAAGGACCAGATTCTGCCGGAGATCGCTGCTGAGTTTGAACGGGGGCCGCAGGCGGCGCTCAGCTATATTGGCAAAGTCGCCGCGCTGCTTTCCGCGCGGTATCAAAACGGGGCGCTGCCGATCGCGCTGGTCAGTATGGACAACTGTTCGCACAACGGCGAAAAGCTGAAACAGGCGATTGTGACAATGGCTGAAGGCTGGACGCGCGCAGGCAAGACTGAAGCGGGCTTTCTGGACTATGTGCAGGATGAAGGCCAGGTCAGTTTCCCATGGACGATGATCGACAAGATTACGCCGCGGCCGGATCCGGCGATTGAAGCGTTATTGAAGCAGGATGGGGTGGAGGATGTCAGTCCGATCGTCACGGCCAGGCATACCTACATCGCGCCGTTTGTCAACGCCGAGGAGTGCGAGTATCTCGTCGTTGAGGACCGCTTCCCCAACGGCCGTCCGCCGCTGGAAAAAGCCGGCGTGATGTTCGCGGACCGGCAGACGGTGGAACAGGTGGAGCGGATGAAGGTTTCGACCTGTCTGAATCCGGTGCATACCGGTCTGGCGGTGTTCGGCTGTCTGCTCGGCTTCACCAAGATCAGTGCGGAAATGCAGGATCCGGATTTAAAGCGGCTGGCGGAACGGATCGGCCGGGTGGAAGGGCTGCCGGTTGTGACAAACCCGAAAATTCTGGCGCCTGAACAATTTCTTGACGAAGTGCTGACACTGCGCATCCCGAATCCCTTTATGCCGGATACGCCGCAGCGAATTGCGACCGATACCTCACAGAAGCTGGGCGTGCGGTTTGGCGAAACCGTCAAGGCGTATATGAAGGAAGGCCGCCCGCTTTCCGATTTAAAGGCGATCCCGTTGGTCTATGCCGGATGGCTGCGTTATCTGTTGGGGATTGATGATCAGGGGCAGCCGATGTCGTTAAGCCCGGACCCATTGCTGGACACGCTGCGGCCGCTGCTGGAAGGCATTACGCTGGGTCAGACCTGCCCGCCGCTTACCGGCGTTCGCGCTATTTTAAAGAATTCCGCGATTTTCGGACTGGATCTGGAAGATGCAGGTCTTATCGAACGGGTGGAAGATTTGTTGACCGCAATGCTGCAAGGTCCGGGCGCTGTGCGGCGGATTTTGCATGAACAGTTGGATTGAGCGACTTGTGAAAAAATAAATGAAGGATACAAAACACGGAATTTGTGCTATTGTTAGGGTAACGAGTGAGGAGGATGAATATGATTTATAAAGAAGGATTGCTAAAGGGCAAGGTCGCATTAGTGACCGGGGCAAATCGAGGCTTAGGCTATGCGATGTGCGTTGGTCTGGCGGAAAACGGCGCGGATATTTTCAACATCGGCCATGGCGACGATGCGAATATCCGGGAAGCGATTGAAAAGATCGGCCGCGGTTATCATTACATGAAGGCAGATTTATCGAAGCCGACCAAAGCGCTGACCGATGCGATCGTCGCGGAAGTCGTCAACGTTTATGGTCATCTGGATATTCTGCTGAACAACGCCGGCGTCAACCGCCGCGCACCGTTTCTGGAATACGCCGAAGCGGATTGGGATTACACGCTGAATTTGAATCTGAAGCAGGTCTTTTTGCTTTCACAAAGTGCAGCCAACCAGATGGTAAAGCAGGGAACCCGCGGTAAAATCATCAACATCGCAAGCATGCTTTCCTTTACCGGCGGCATCCTCGTACCGGCCTACACCGCCAGCAAATCGGCGATCATGGGGCTGACGAAGGAAATGGCCAACGAGCTGTCAAGCAAGGATATCAACGTCAACGCCATCGCGCCGGGCTACATGAAGACGCCGCTGACGCAGGCGATGCAGGACGATCCGGTCCGCAACAAAGAAGTGCTCGACCGGCTGCCGATCGGCTACTGGGGCGATCCGTCCGTGCTGCAGGGACCGGTGGTCTTTTTGGCGAGCGAAGCTTCCGACTATATCTGCGGCGCGACAATTCCTGTTGACGGCGGCTGGCTGGCGCGCTAAAGAAGTTATCGAATCGAAGATTGAATCCAAGGCCGGTTTTTCTCTGCGGGAAGCCGGTCTTTTTCATTTCACAAGCTCTTGCCATTAGAACTTCATGAGTCCGAAATTGGAAGGACATTCGGCTTTATGCCGAAGACAGGGATTGTCAACACCAGGAAAAAGATCTCGGAACGGTTTGGCTTCGAAAACAAAATCCCTTAGCGGCACTGGGATGAGTTTTACTAAAGATCTCTTTTCGATTGCGGTGAAAGCAAACTTCAGGATTTTCATTTGAAACTTTTAATTGATATTCACCGACCTATAGCATATAATAACATTGTAAATGACACTCGGTGCGGAAGAAAACTCACGATTTATCGTGAGTTTTTTCTATACTTAGATTTTTTATCATGTTTAAATATTTTTTCCTATCTGATTTTTTTCTTAACTCATGTGTTTTAGGATTATAGAATCTGTTTAATATTTCCAGACTATTGCAATGCATTACACAGTTTCTAATGGATACTAGACAAAACACTTTATCAATAAAATCAGGGACTTTATCAACATTAAATTTCATTTGAAACTTTTTTAAATCCTGAAAAATTCTGTTTTGCATTGAATTGTCAAGGCAAGTAAAGACGGTTAGCATATCTCCTAAACTCATTCTATCAAAAAAGCAATAAACATCAGCATATTTAAAAATATCTTTTTTTTAGAGCATTTATGCGATTGCTCATGTGTTCAATTCTATTTTCCTTATATTTCGACGTTAAAAAAGCAAATTTTAAGTTTAATTTAACAAGAAATAATTCCAACTGGTTTGAATCTTGGATTTTACAGACTGTAAGAACATTATAAGCGACGCTGGTTTTAAAATGTATTTCAAAATCTAATATGTTTGTAATGATAATAGGATAAGACTTTCTTTCATTGATAAAGAAATTATAGTACTCCTGAAATTCTATATCTCTCTCGTATACATGTCTTCCGTTTGCTTTTTCAACTTCTTTCTTGTTATTTAATTTAGCGAATCTATGTTTAAACGGAGTAATTACATTAATGTAGTTATATTCTAGCAGCTTGTTTCCTGCGTTTTCTTTATTCATCTCATTAAATTGAACTCTTTTATGTTCATTTAAATATTGTAATTGCTCGGAAATAGTTTTGGCTTGCTTATATTACTGGAAATTACTTTTATCCATTTCGCCCCTTCTTCCTAATACCTATTTAATTATAGTGGATGTGATAATTAATACCAATATTAATTTTAAATAGAAAGTATTCAGTGTTTTAAAATCCTTACGCTCTTTTACAGAGATCAGAGGCTGCAGCACTCCGTAAAATAACCGAGCTTGGATCAAAATCCCATTTATCAGAAGCGGGTATGCTTCATTCTTTCCCTTTTGATCAAAATAGCTTACAATAAAGCTATCATAGAAACAGGATTTGCGGCCGAGAGTCGGGCAAGTGCAGATCCGGGAGGCAGGACATGGCGGATCTGACGAAAAAAGCGATCGCGGAAGGCTTGAAAGAATTATGTCATCACAAGGACTTTAACAAGATTTCAGTGCGGGACATTACGGAACAATGCGGACTGAATCGTCAGACGTTTTATTACCATTTTCAGGATAAATACGAATTGCTGGACTGGATTTATTATCAGGAAGGGTTTGTTTATCTGGCCAGCGACGTGACCTTTGACAACTGGCATCAGCACATGGAAAAGCTGCTGACCATGATGCGCGAAAATCAGATCTTCTATGAGAATACGATCAGCGCTTCGCCGCAGTGTTTTGAGGATTATCTGTTTCAGATCACCTGCACGCTGTTTGAAGAAGCGATCCGCCGTCTGGATGGGAGCCTGCGGCTGCAGGAGGCGGATGTGCGGCTGTATTCCCGCTTTTACAGCTATGGAATGTGCGGGATTATCTGTGACTGGGTCCGGGGCGGAATGAAGGAAAGCCCCAAATCCCTGTCGCTGCGGATTCGGAAATTGGCCAACGACAGCGAGAAAATGGCGAATCTGCGTCTGCAGGGGCAGTTCTGAATCAAAGAAAAAGGCTAGATCCGATGGATCAGCCAGGCTGTCGTGTCTTCGATACTCGTCTTTTTTAATAGATTGAAGCATTCTTCACTGATCAGCGATCTGTCATATTCCGGCAGATCCTTTTTTTTCAGCGTGCAGGTCAGATCGACGAGATTGCGGGCGGTCTGCCTTCCGGATTTGCCGCGGCGCAGCCGATGGCGGGCGGCGGTTTCCAAAAGTGATTGCTTCAGCTTTGCGTCCAATGACATTTCCTATCCCTTGCTTTCTGAAATTATCATACGTGAACAGACAGGATTTGCCTATAAGCAGTTTGCGCGTTGTGTCGTAATTTCAGACAAATTTCGACGCGCAGAAAAGGCCGCGGAAAACCGCGGCCGTCAAATATGTTATGAAATTATGAAATGAGGAACGGAAGCTTACAGGGAAGCGAGGTATTCCTCAACAAAGTGGCTGGCGACCGCGCCGTCACTGGCGGCGGTGATGACCTGCCGCAGCGCTTTGGTGCGCACGTCGCCGATCGCGAAGACACCCGGCAGCGAGGTTCTCGTCGTTTCATCCGCGGCGATGTATCCATGATCCAGTTTCAGCTGTCCTTCAAACAAAGCGGTGTTGGGCAGCTGGCCAACCGCGACGAAGACGCCGTCGCATGCGATTTCCTGCAGCTCGCCGCTGAACTTGTCGCGCAACCGCAGACCGGTGACCTTTTGATCATGCAGAATGGCATCGACCGTGCTGTTCCAGATGAATTCCAGATTATCGCAGCTCTGCAGCGGATTGAGGTAAACCCGGTCGGCCCGCAGTGTGTCGCGCCGGTGAATCAGGATCACCTTTTCGCAAATCCGCGAGAGAAACAAAGCATCCGCCGCCGCGGTGTTGCCGCCGCCGATCACCGCGACCGTCTTGCCCTTATAAAACATGCCGTCGCACGTCGCGCAGTACGCTACACCGCGCCCAACCAGTGAATCCTCTTCCGGTACGCCCAATTTCCGCGCCGACGCGCCGGTCGCCAGAATCACGGCGTCCGCCGTCAGCTCGCGGCTGTCGGTCACAATCTTCTTGGGGACTGCGGTTAAATCCACGGAAAGCACTTCTTCCAAATAAGTTTCTGCGCCGAACCGTTCCGCCTGCGCCTGCATTTTCATGCCCAGCTCAAAACCATCGACGCCTTCGTCAAAACCCGGGTAATTGTCGATCTGCGCGGTGGTCGCCATCTGGCCGCCGGCCGACAATTTTTCCAGGATTACAGTGCGGAAACCAGCCCGGGCGCAATACAGCGCCGCCGTGTATCCGGCGGGGCCGCCGCCTAAAACAACGACTTGTACGTGTTCCATCATCAGATCCCCTGTTCTTCCAGCCAGCTCATGATCGCGCCGCGGGAAGGCGGATTGACCAGCGTAGATCGGAAGAGCGTCGTGTAGGGAAAGAGTGTAGATCTCGGT
>NZ_CFQZWI010000083.1:0-13262 GCF_986127675.1 Holdemania sp.
AATCCAGGACGACGTGCTGGTGCCGGTGAGCTATGACGAGTCGCAGACGGTCAACCTGTACCGCCGATTCCTGAATAATCCGCAGATGATCCGTCAGATTCTCGATTAGTTTGCATCAGAAAAGCATAAAAAAACGGACGGAAGTCCGTGAAGGAATAAAGCCGGATCAGAGCCGGGCTTCATCCGGACGATCCGGCGCGGGGACGCGGGTCTGAAAATAGTGGATCAGCGTTTTTTCATCTTCGGTGAGCGTGTGGTTTTTTAACCAGGAAACACCGTAGCTCCAGGTATGATCGTCAAACGGTACGCTGGTGAACACTTCGGAGGCTGGCAGCCGGGTTTCATGCTCGACGGTCAGCGCAATGCCATGGTTATCGCAGACAAACTGCCGCAGAAGTTCCATTTCCGAAGTCGTCAGCACAACGTTGGGGCGAAACCCCAGCTTGCGGCAGCCGTGGATCACAAAGGCATACGACTTGAATTCTTTGCCAACCATCATAATCCGCTGGCCGCGCAGGTCGTCAAACGTGATCCGCGCTTTTTTTGACAACGGATTCTGCCGATTAATCCAGAAATGGAAAGGTTCGCTGAACAACGGCTGAGTATGAAAACGGGTCTGGTCAAACGGCGCGACCGTGATGGCCAGATCCAGCTGCTTGTCGAGTAATTTCTGTTCGCAGCGCAAGTCCGGCAAATCCTCATGCTGAATTTCAATCCGCGGATATTGCTGGCGGAATTCAACAAGCGTGTTGATGCCCAGCGAGCCGATTGTGCCATAGGAGAAGCCGATCCGCAGACGGCTGGACTTCGGTCTTGCCAGATCCTCGATTTTTTCCAGCGTATCGTTATAATCTTCCAACGTCCTGACGGCAAATTCGTAGTAACACTCACCCTGTGGCGTCAACAGCCGTCCCTCGTCGGTTTTGACAAACAACGGCGCGTTCAGTTCCTGTTCCAGCTGCCGGATCGCTTTGTGCAGCCCCTGCGGCGAGATGTAAGCGGCTTTGGCGGCCTTGGCGAAAGAAGCTTGCTGGCATACTTCGACGAAATAACTTAAAGTCCGAAAATCCATGACAAAATCCCCCGATTTTTTTAGTTTCTTTCCTCTTTGATGTTGTGATCATTATAACATATATTGTGAAAACATAAACACACTGGAAACTTTTGGTTGCGAAAAGATCAAATAACAGATGATTGGCGAATTCCCAAAGTCTTGTGATAATGGAATCACAAGAGGAGGAAACAAGAAATGAATCAAAACCACAAGATAACCAGCGGCATCTCGCGCCGGGATTTCCTGAAAGGTGCGGCAGCCGGTGCTGTCGGGCTGGCGGCGGCCGGGCTTTTAACAGGCTGTGAAAGCCAGGAAACGCCGACGTCAACGCCATGTCCTGAACCGACGGCCGCTTCCGGTCAGTTCGCCTGGGAATCGGCTCCGGAGCCGATTCCAGAGGATCAGATCAAAGAAACTGTCGAGAGTGATATCGTTGTCGTGGGCGGCGGCTTCAGCGGTCTGTGCTGTGCCCTGTCCGGCCGGGAAGCGGGGGCAGAGGTTGTCCTGATCGAACGGATGCGTCAGGTCATCGGCCGCGGCGGATCGATTTTCGCCATCAACTCCAAGCTGACTAAGGAAAAGGGCTACGAATTGAGCGAGGAAGAAATCAGTAAGATTTACAAACGGATGATGGGCTATCATTCCTATCGTATCGACGGCAGCAAGTGGATGCTTCACGCCCAGCGCAGCGGCGAAGCGATGGACTGGCTGATCGATCACATGACGACGGCCAGCCAGGTCGGCGGCAATGATCTGACGCCGGTTATGGAACATTGGTATTCGGATCCGGAAGACGTCAACGGCGAATTCCCGGGCACGCATGAATTCTTAGGCGGCCCGAATGGCAAAGGCCCGGACGATAATCCGCAGCAGGACGTCTGCGACAACATGGCGGCATACTGCGCCAAGGCCGGCGTCGATATGCGCTATGAAAACGCCGCAAAGCAGCTGGTGAAGGACGGTGACCGCGTGATCGGGGTGATCTGTACCAACGCCAATAACGAATATGTGAAATACATTGCCCGCAAAGGCGTCGTCATGGCGACCGGCGATTTCGGCGCGGACGAGGAAATGCTGCAGAAGTACATTCCATGGGCGCTGCAGGCGGGCCGCGGGGGAATCTGGGAAGGTTCGGGCCACAAGATGAGCTATTGGGCCGGGGCGGCGTTGGATAAGAGCGAAACGCCGGCACCGATGATTTTCTGCTTCCAATGGCGCAGCATCACCCGTCAGGTCCGGGCGTTCCAGGGATTGATGGTCAACAGCGACGGCGTGCGCTACATCAACGAAGACAATGTTATTTCTCACGGCGGTCTGTCGCTGATGCATGAAAAAGGCCATCACGCCTATGCGATCTGGGATACCGCTTATGCCTCCGAACCGCAGTGGCAGAATCACCGCTATGTCGACGGACCGAAGGTATTTGAGAACGAACAGGAAGTCATTCAATATTGGGATGAGATCGTTGCCAGCTCCGGCACCATTGAAATGAACGGCTCCGGTTCGATCGACGTCAAGATGGTCAAAGCCGACACGATCGAGGAGCTGGTTGAAAAGCTGGGACTGCCGAAGGAAACGGCGATTGCGACGATCGAGCGCTATAACGGTTTCTGCGAAAAGGGAGTGGACGAAGACTTCTACAAGCGCAAGGAACTTTTGCTTCCGATCAAGACCGGCCCGTTCTATGGGATTAAGTGTACGCCGTGGTTCCTGTCCACCGTCGGCGGCATCCGCTGCAATAACAAGATGCAGGTGCTCAATGAAAATAATGAAACGATAGAAGGGCTGTACTGCGTCGGTTCGATGGTCGGCGATATGTACTGCAACTGCTATTCCACCCACTTCCCGGGACATAATTTAGGTTCCACCTGCCTGACGTTCGGCTATCTGACTGGAAAATATCTGGCCGAGGAAGCTTAACCGAAAGGAGCCGGATCTCAGAAATTTGTCCGGACTGAATTCTGATCCGGATGAGGAAATAAAAGAAAAGTTTTGTCTGTTTTGCGGCGTTGTTTCAGCGCCGCTTTTCCTTTGTTTAAAATTTCCAGAATTGATCGCTTGACTTTGCCCTAAGGACAAGGTGTATCCTGAAGCCAGACACAGGAAAAAGGAGGAAAAAAGATGCTGACGATCGGCGAATTTTCAAGGATCTGCCGGGTTTCAACGAAAACACTGCGCTATTACGAAACGATGGGTCTACTTCAGCCTTGGCTTGTCAATCCTGCGACCGGGTATCGGTTCTATACCGCAGATCAGCTTGGGACAATGCGGCTGATCAACCGGCTTAAGGCCTACAACTTTACGCTGGAAGAAATCAAGCTGCTCGTCGTCACGTTCAATGGCGAGCGAAGCAGTCTGAGCGCGGCGCTGCAGGAAAAAAAGCAGGAACTTCTGCGTCAGAAAACGCTCCTGAATCAACGGCTGCAGCAGCTGGACGGGGACATTGAAAATCTCCGGCAAGGCTGTCCGCTGGTCAACGCCGGGGATGAGATTGTGGTGGAGTTGACGGAAATGCCGGCGATGACGCTGCTTTCGCGGCGTTTAAAAGTACGGGAAGGCGATTTCCCGCTGGCCTATCAACAAAGCTTCGGCATCTTGCTGGATAAACTTCAAAAACAACTGCTGACGATGGACGGATCGCCGATGACCTTATTTCATGACGATGAATTCAGCGAGGAAGGATTGGACACGGAATTTGCGATTCCTGTACGGGAAACCACGGAGGAAACCCGGCTTTTCCAGCCAGGTCTCTGTTTAAAAACTGTAGTCAGCGGTCCGGACGCGGATTTCCCGGCGGTCTACGCCCGCCAGATTCAATGGGCTGAGGCGGAAGGATATCACAATGCGGATGCGTTGTTTGAGGTCTATCGTTCTGATCCGCGGGATGATCCGCAGGCGTTTTACGCCGAAGTCTATTATCCGGTTAGAAAATAAACAAGGAAAAGAGGAAGAATATGGATCCGAAAAAACTGTCCGCTCTCGACAAAATCATCAAAACAGACTATCCGAATCTCGCCGGACTGGTCGTCTGCCATAATGGCCGGCGCGAACTGGAAGCGTATTACAACGACTTTACCGCTGAACATCAATTTCACGTCTTCTCCGTGACCAAAAGCATCGTTTCCCTGTTGATCGGAATCGCTCTGGAACGCGGGGAAATTACCGGAGTGGATCAGAAAATTCTCGATTTCTTTCCCGAATTTCCAGTCCGCAAAGGACATGAGCTGCTGCGTGAGGTCACGCTGAAGCACTGCCTGACGATGACGGTTCCGTATCGTTTTCGCTTTAATCCCTATACGAAATATTTTACAAGCGACGACTGGGTCAGCTTCGCGTTAAATCAGATCGGCGGGCGGGGACAATTAGGTGAATTTCGCTATGCGCCGATCATCGGTCCGGATATACTGACCGGAATCCTGACACGCGCAACCGGAAAAACGGTGCTCGACTATGCCCGGGAACACTTGTTTGATCCGCTGGGCATTGCCATAGAGAAAAGTCTTTTCTTTGAAACGAAAGAAGAACAGATGGACTTCTACAAGGCGGCGACAAACAGCTGCTGGGTCTGCGGACCGAACAAGATCAATACTGCCGGATGGGGTCTGACGCTTTCGGCGCGGGAAATGGCGGCGATCGGCGAGTGCTGCATCCATGGTGGTCAAGTGGACGGAAAACAGATCATCCCCCAAGCCTGGCTGAAGGAAAGCACCCGCACGCAGAGCTGCTGGGAAAAACGAAATTTGAACTACGGCTATCTGTGGTGGATCGTGGAGGAAGCGGAGCCTTCGTTTGCGGCGCTGGGCGACGGCGGCAATGCGATCTACGTCAATCCGCAGAAAAACCTGGTCGTCGCGATCGCGTCCACGTTTGTGCCGCGGGTCAAAGACCGGATCGACTTTATCCGCGGTCAGATTGAACCGTTATTCTGCGAATAATCAAAACGGACTTATCTGATCACACAAAGACCGGAGGCAAGAACGCTTGAATCCATCAGCGAAAAAGAGTTGACGGGACGAGGTCAGAATGGTCTAATGAGAACGAGGTGATCGCAGATGAATCCGATTGAAGCTCAGATTGAAGAATTGAAAAATAAAGATCAGAAGACCGCGTATCAGGCGTTAAAGCACCTGTTGGCGATCAGTGAGACCCGCGCGGAGGTTTCATACTATTTTGACAGGTTCGTGGCGCTGCTTCAGGATCCTCAGTCTTATGTCCGCACCCGCGGCCTGCTTTTGATCGGGGCCAATGCCCGCTGGGTAGAGGAGAAGACCTGCGCTGCCGCACTGCCTTTCTGCCTGGCGTTGATTCAGGATCCCAAACCGATCACACGCCGTCAGTGCATTCAGGCCCTGCCTTCTCTGAGCGCCGCGCATCCCTCGCTCAAGCCTTCGATCCTCGCTGCTTTAACCGGCGCGCAGATCCAGGATGTGCCGGAAACGATGCAGCGGTTGATCGCGAAGGATATTCAAAAGACGCTGCAGGCAATTCAAACCCAATCCGCAGAGGAAAACCGAAACGAATCTCTGTAACTGAGGCTCTTACTCGGTTTCGAGCAGACATAGAATGTCCATACAAAGAAGCTGGCAGGAGTAAGCGTTAAATGAAGCTTTATCCTGCGTGACTTTTTTCTTTGTCCAATTTCGGGTAAGAACCTAACCGGATGACCTGTCCGGTTTTTTTGCGGAAAAGTGGAGTTAAGTCAGTGTTTTCAGCTTGCAGAAAAACATGGGAAATAAATCGGAGTTCCGGTCGAATTTCTGGATGAATTTCCGTTGGGAACACGGTATAATGAAAGCAGAGTAAAAAACCAGATCAATCCGGTTTTGATACCGTAAAAAAGCTGCGGGGAATACGACCCAGGAAGCAGAAAAGAAACGAGGAGGAATATCCATGCCAGAAGGGATTAAAGAGCTTGTCTATCCGATATTAAAAGAAGAACTGATTCCGGCGCTGGGCTGCACTGAGCCGATCGCGATCGCTTATGCCTGCGCGAAGGCCAAAGAAGTGCTGGGAGCGTTCCCGGAGAAAATGACGGTGCGCTGTTCCGGCAACATTGTGAAGAACGTGAAAGGCGTCGTCGTTCCCAACACCGTGAATTTAAAAGGAATTAAGACCGCGGCGCTGATGGGCGTCGTCTGCGGCGACGCGTCAAAAGGGCTGCAGGTCATCGCCGGCAGCACGGCGCAGGACGTCGCGCGGGTCAAGGAGCTGTTAAAGAGCGATTTATGCAAGGTGGAACTGATTGAAGGCGAGGAAAACCTGCAGATCTGGGCGGTTCTGGAACAGGCTGAAAATCAGGTTCAGCTGCAGATCAAGCGCGAGCATACCAACATTACGAAAATTATAAAGAACGGAGAAGTTCTGCTGGATAAGGATGATTGTTCCAGTCAGCCGGTCAGCGCGATTGACCGCAGCCGGCTGACCGTGGAATCGATCGTCGCTTATGTCGAAAATGAAGATCTCAGCGAAATCCGGCCGCTGCTTGAAAAGCAGGTGGAATGCAACATGGCGATCGCCGAGGAAGGCTTAAAGAATCCATTCGGTTCGCAGGTCGGCCGGATTATGATGAAAAACAATCCCAACGATTTGTTTACGAAGGTCATCGCGTACGCCGCCAGCGGTTCCGACGCGCGGATGAGCGGCTGCAACCTGCCGGTCGTCGTCAATTCCGGCAGCGGCAATCAGGGCATGACCTGCTCGGTCCCGGTCGTCGTGTACGCCCGGGAAAAAGGCATCAGCGAGGAAAAAATGTTCCAGGCGCTGGCCTTAAGCAATCTGATCACCGTGCATTTAAAGACCGGGATTGGCCGGCTGTCGGCCTATTGCGGCGCCGTCAGCGCGGCGTGCGGCGCGTTCAGCGCGATCACCTGGCTGGCCGGCGGCAATCTGCGTCAGATCGAGATGACAATCACGAATTTAGCCGGGACAATTTCCGGCATGATCTGCGACGGGGCAAAGCCTTCCTGCGCCAGCAAGATCGCTTCCGCTTTAAGCTGCGGCGTGATCGCGCATCAGATGGCGCTCAACAACATCGCGTTTGAGGAAGATACCGGCATCATCAAGCATGATATCGAACAGACGATCGACGCCGTCGGCAAGCTGAGCCGGGATGGAATGCGGATCACCGATCAGGTCATTTTAAATATGATGATCAACGACTAGCGTTCCCAGTTCAGTGCAGCGCGGGTTGAATTACCGGCCTTTCGGTGGAAAGAATAAAGCTGGAAATTCCAGATAAAAAGAGAAAGCAGAACGATAAAGGAAAGATCAGCGAACCTGATGTTTCCTTTTTTTATGCGATAACCTTAATCCATTCTAATTAAAACGATTGATCGCGAAAAGTCATAGGCGTTTCTGTGCTTCAACAAGGTAAAGTTGTCTGAAAATCCGCCGGCAGGTGAAAAGCTTGAAATAGAAGAGGAGAAAGATCAGTTCACAATTTTTTCTTTTTTAAGGTAGGATCATCCAAGTCTGGAATCCCGGAGCCGCACGCCCTGTTTTTTAGGATGACCGCGATCAAACAATAAAAAAGGCGATGGGCATTTTCATCGCCGTCCAAAGGGAAAAGAGTTTAATTATGTTTGCTGATCATCACGACGCAGCCGGCCAGAAAACAGATTCCCTTCGCCGCCAACGCGCCCAGAGCAGCCCAGCTTTTCTCTTCCATTAACAGCACGCCCAGCACCACCAGCACGATTAACAGCACCAACGCCTGCAGCAGCACCTTGCGCTTGGCTTTCTGAGCAAATAGAATTCCGCACACTGCGTACAGCAGCACGCCGCATAAAAGACAGCCAATTTGATAAATCGGCGTTCCCATCCAGTTAAAATAGTATAAAACGCTGAATAAGAACGAAACTAAGAGGGAACCGCCGAGAAAGACGGCGGCCAGTCTGAGATAGGGGTCAAGCAAGTGTTTCATGATGTCACCTCACTCCCATCTTACGCTGGAAATGCTGAATTATGTCAACAGGAGGAAGTCAAAGTGGAATATGTTGAACTCATTTCAAAATGTATTTTTTTCTATCTGATCATCATCATCTCGCTGCGGGTGATGGGCAAGCGCGAGGTCGGCGAACTGAGCGTGCTGGATATCGTCATTTATTTCGTCATGTCGGAGGTTTACGCCCTGTCCATATCCGAACCGGACCAGAGTATCTGGAAAGCACTGATTGCGATCCTGACGCTGACGGTGCTGCAGATCCTCATCGCCTGGGCCTGCCTGAAAAAGAAGAAATGGCGCGACTTTTTTGAAGGTAAGCCGAGTTTGATCATCTATAACGGTATGATCGACCAGATGGAGATGAAGAAGCAGCGCTATACGATCGACGATTTAATGTATCAGCTGCGTGATAAGGACATTTCAACGCCGGAGGAGGTTCAGTTTGCGATTCTGGAAAACAGCGGCACGCTGACGGTGTTAAAAAAAGATGCCAGCAAGCTGAAGTGGAAAGACCCGCTGATCTCCGACGGCATCGTGCAGCAGCAGGTGCTTCAGGCCATCGGCAAGGATGAGGCATGGCTGCGCGAACAGCTTGAAACCGAAGGCATCTCAGATCCGGCGGACGTGTTCTTATGCCTGTGGCAGAAAAATGGCTTTTTCGTCCTGAAAAAGACAGCGCAGAACCCGGCCGAGATGCAGCACGGTCGTCACCAGCATCCCGCTGACTAACGCGATTCCGACAGCCTGCGTGCCTAAGGGAATCGTCAGAAAGCTGATGCAGGCTAAGCGCGTCAGACAGCCGCAGGTCGTGTCGATCATCGCCTTCTGACTCTGGCCGAGCGCGTGCAGCACGCTGCTTAAGCAGGGCTGGATCGAATACAGAATAAACGGCAGCGCCAGCGAGCGCAGCAAGCCGACCATCTGCGTCTGGTGATAGAGCAGCTGACAGATCGGCTCGGCGAAGCAGAACAACGTCAGTCCGCTGGCGCAGCCGATGCCCAGACAGCACAAGCCGATCTGAAAGAATTGTTTGCGGGCATGATCCATGCGGTGACGGCTGGCCTGGTAGGTAAACGAGGGCAGCAGCCAGTTGCTTAGAGCGATTGTCGCAAAGCTGGGCAGCGTCAATAACGGCATGACGTAGCCGTTAAGCTGGCCATAGGTTGTGATCAGCTGCTGCTGAAGCAGGACGCCCGCGAACAGCACGAGGCACATCGGTTCCAGAAAACTCGTCAGGGAACCGATTAAACGGCTGCCGGTCATCGGCAGCGACAGGCTGAGCAATTCGTTGACGGTCTGCCAATGCAGGGAATCGGTTAAGGTGCTGACGTGATGCAGCACCCTTTTTTTACGTTTGAGCGCGATCAGCAGATGGACGATGCTGCCCATTTCTCCAACTGACATCGAAAACACCGCGATCGACGCCATTTTAACCGGATCGGTCGTCGGCGCCAGTGTGAAGCAGCCGATCAGAAAGAGAATCCGTGTGATTTCCTCGCTGATCTGGCAGGCCGTGGGCGGGATAATTTCCTGCCGGCCCATGAAATAACCTTTCAGCAGCCCTGAGATACTGACCAGCGGAATGATCGGTACGACCGCGCGCAGTACCGGAATCAGAACCTGCTGCTTCAAGACGACGGCCGCCAGCAACGGGATCACGAGGATGAAAAAGACTGTCAGAAGCAGGTTGTTGATCACCGAAAGCAGAACGGACGCTTTTAATACCGGCGTGTAGTCCTGACGCGAAGCGATGATCTTGCTGACGGCGCTGGGCAGCCCCATCTGGCCGAGCGTGATGAGGAACACCGTCGTCGGCATCGTCAGACTGTAATAATTCATCGCCTCGGCGCTGAGAACGCGCGCGCAGGCGATCCGGACAAAAAAGGAAAGGATTTTTGCGATCAATGAAAGGGTAAGGAGATGGACAGTTGATCGAATGATTTCTTTTTTCATTACTTTTTCCTCCACTTTTTATAAAGTATGATTTATAATAAATAAGTATGATTAAGAAAGGGGAGAGTTCAGATGGAATCCCTGGATCTGAAAAATAAGCAGATTCAGCTCACTCTGATGCTGAAGCTGCAGCAGCTGCAGCGTGAACAGCTTCCCGGCCTAAACTATAAAAATCTTGAGGATGTCATGCAGAAGCTGGTGTGGAAAAGGAATCAACCGAAGACTTTACACGAGGCTGTAAATGATATATTATCTTTATCGGCAGATCAGATTGTCCGCTTTTTGTCAAAGCAGGCGATCATTGAAGGGTATCATCAAGAATTATCAGAGTTTAGCGATTTAATAGGAGGAAGAAATGTATGAAAAAGGGGACAAGAACAAGTCGTTTAACGGTCTTCATCGTGACTGTTGTTGCCATCTTTGCAATGATCGGCATCTTCGCGCAGGATGTCGCCAGAAACACGACGCTGGGTTTGGATTTGCAGGGCGGCTTTGAGATCGTCTATCAGATCAGCCCGCTGCAGGAAGGCAAAGATTTGCCGGCGATGTCCGCGGTGGCGGAAAGCGTCAGCAAGCGCATTAACGTACTGGGGGTCAGCGAACCTCAGATTTTGATTGAAGGCAACGACCGCATCCGCGTGCAGCTGGCGGGGGTCAAGGATCAGGAGGAAGCCCGGCGGGTGATTTCCTCGACCGCGAACTTAACGTTCCGCGACGTCAACGACAACCTGCTTTCCGATGCGAGCATCATCAAGGAAGGCGGCGCTTCTTTAGGGTATGAAAACGGTGCGCCGGTCGTCAGCTTGAAGATTGCCGATCAGGCGAAGTTTGCGGAAATCACGCAGAAGGTTTCCGAAATGGGAACCGGCAACAACATTATGATCGTCTGGCTGGATTATGAAGACGGCGATTCCTATGTCAAGGAAGCGGCGGTAGCGCAGGCCGGGGGCGAAGCGAAGTATATCAGCGCGGCGCAGGTCAAGTCGGCGATTTCCGGCGACTGCGTCATCAGCGGCGGCTTTACGGAAAGCGAAGCGCGCGAGCTGGCGGAGCTGATCAATTCCGGCAGTCTGCCTGTCAAGATGACAGAAATTTACTCCAACGTCGTCAGTGCCGACTATGGCATCGGCGCGTTTAACAAGACTGCGACGGCGGGCATCGTCGGCGTGGCGTTAGTCATGGTCTTCATGTTGGTCGTCTACCGTTTCGCGGGCGTGATCGCCGACGTGATGCTGGCGCTGTACATCTTCGCGGTCTTCGCGATTTACGGCGGCATGGGCGGTGTCTTTACGCTGCCGGGCATCGCGGCGCTGGTTTTAGGCGTCGGCATGACCGTGGACGCGAACATCATCACCTTCGAGCGAATTAAAGACGAGCTGTACGCCGGCCGTTCCGTTCAGAACGCCGTCAAAGAAGGACAGTCGACTTCGTTTGCGACAATCTTCGATGCGCAGTTCACGACGCTCTTAGCGGCGTTGATCATGTATATCTTCGGCACCGGCGCAGTCAAGGGCTTTGCGACGATGCTGATGGTCACCGTTTTCTGCACGATGGTGTTAAACGTGTATGTCTCCCGCTTCTTAGTCAATCAGATCGTGAAGTCCGGCGCGCTGGACAACAAGAAGATCTGGTTCGGCGTGAAGCAGTCGAATATTCCGGATGTGGCCAAGCGTCAGGAACAGTTTTATTTCGGTCCGTTTAAGAAGGTCGACTTTGTCGGCAAAGCGAAGTATTTGATTACAACCAGCCTGATTATTCTGGCGGCGGCGGTCGTGATGATCTGCGTCAACGGCTTTGGCGGCAAGGGTGCGCTGAATTTGGGGATCGACTTCTCCAGCGGCACGAAGATTACCGTTTCATCCAATGAAACGCTGAATACCAATGAGGTCCGCAGCGATTTTGAAGCGCTGGGCTACAAGCCGAGCCGCGTACAGGCTTCCGGCGATAAGGTTGTTTACGTCACGCTGAACCAGGCGTTGGAACAGGATCAGCTGACTTCGATCAAGGAAACGCTGACGGCGAAATATGGAATTGAGCCAAACGATAACGTCGTTACGCCGGTCGTCGGCCGCGAGTTGGTCAAGAACGCGATCGCACTGTCCTTGCTGGCGTGGGTGGCGATGCTGATCTACATCACGATCCGCTTTAAATGGGATTATGCGGTCAGCTGTATCGTTGCGCTGGTTCATGACGTTGCAATCGTTCTGGCGATCTTCGCCATCTTCAGAATGGAAATCAACATCGAGCTGATTTCCGTCATTCTGGCGATCATCGGCTATTCGATCAACAACTCGATCGTCGTCTTCGACCGCGTCCGCGAGTCGGTGGCGGAAAGCCGCAAGCCGAAGCTGACAAACGAAGATTACAAGCAGATCGTCAACGACTCGCTGGATAAGACGCTGGTGCGTTCCGTCTTCTCTTCGATCACAACGCTGCTGCCGATCATCGCGCTGCTGTTGATGGGATCGGGTGCGATCGTCACGTTCAACTTCGCGATGTTCGTCGGTCTGATCGCCGGCACCTTCTCCTCGATCTTCATTGCGCCGCAGATGTGGTATGCTATTCGCACCCATGTGAAGCCGAAGGAAAAGAAAAAGAAGAAAGTCAAAAAAGAAAAACTGGACGAACTGACGATTCCAGGCATCAACGATTAACCATCAGGAAGGCGGCGCGAGCCGCCTTTTGTGCATTAGAAAGGAGCGCGAGCCCAGACAGACAGCGTATTTTATGATAAAATAAACAATACAGGTGAAAAATATGAAAATTGAACGAATTGAAACCAACGGCGAAGAAAAACGGATCCGGCAGGAATTTGGCGTCAGCGAACTGTGCGCGAAGGTGCTGGCCTGCCGCTGCCAGGACGATGAACAAATCCGTCAGGTGCTGAATCCGGATCTGACGCTGCATCCTTGCCAAAGCCCGGAACTCACGCAGATTTTAAAACGGCTGGACACCGCGCGTCAGCGGCATGAAAAAGTGCTGATCGCCGGCGATTATGACGCCGATGGCCTGTGCGCGACCGCAATCATGAAAGAGGCGCTTGACCGAACAGGAATTGTCAACGGGTTTTACGTTCCCCACCGGCTCAACGAGGGTTATGGCTTATCTGCGCAGACCGTGCAGCTGGCCAGGGAAAAGGGCTATTCGCTGATCCTGACCGTGGATAACGGCGTGGCGGCGCATCCCGCGCTGGCCTTGGCGAAGCAGCTGGGCGTGGAAGTGATCGTCACCGATCATCACGTAATCCAGCAGGAGCCTGAATGTCTGACGCTGCTGCACCCGTCGCGGAAGATCGGAAGAGCACACGTCTGA
>NZ_CFQZWI010000084.1:0-13258 GCF_986127675.1 Holdemania sp.
TGTTTCGTGAATGCGACGAATCTGCCCGAGGGGTTCCGGTTTGATCAATCCAATACATCCAGCGACGCGAACGCTTTGTTAAAGCTGACGAACACCGCTGTTCTGGAAAAGCAGGAAGGCGAGCCAGTCAGCCACGGGACCAAGCTTGAGATCGCCAATACGGCATTTGACAAATCGAGCGTCGTTCACAGCGATCAATACACCGTCGACTATACGATCAAAATCAACCAGGCCGGGGCAGATCTCAGCACGGTCTGCCCGGACGGTCTTGTCATCACCGATACAATGAGTGAGGAATTACTTCTGGATCCCGACAGCGTTGTTTTAAAGCAAGCTGAAATTCAAGCCAACGGCGATTTCAAGGAAACGGATACGATTGAAGGAACAGCCGTTCAGGTCAATGGCAATCAGGCGGTGTTTACGCTGCCTGCCGCGCTGGATCTCAACGGTTCCTATGTGCTGCACTATTCGGCCTTTGTCAACGTCGCCGCCAAAGGTGAGTTTGCGCTGTCCAACCTGGCCGGGATGGGAGATCAGAGCAGCGGTTTGGCCAACAGCGATGCAATCCAGTTCCAGTCGAAGTATTCCGCCGGTTCGGCGATGCGGATCCCCGGACGCGCCAGTCTGGAGCTGACGAAAACCGCAGCGGATGACAATACCCCGGTCACGGGGGCCGAATATGGTCTGTACGCAAAAAATGCCGCGGGCGAAACCTACCTGATGCAGAAGGCCGTCACCAACAGCGAGGGCAAAGCGCTGTTTACCGCGCTGAAAACAAAGGCGGGCGAGAACGAATATGTAGTGAAGGAATTGAACGCACCGCAGGGATTTGTGCTCGATACTACGGAATATCCAGTGACAATCACCGCGAAAGCGGGGACGATTCAGCTTTTGAAGGTCAGCGATGCACGGCTGCGTGGGGAGGTTGTCTTCCTGAAACAAGATCAGTATGGCAAGCCGGTCTCCGGCGCGCTCTTTGCGATTTATAAAACGGAAAGCGGCAGCTTTGATGAAACGACGCAGCTTTCCCAGGCTGCCAGCGACGATCACGGCCAGGTTCATTTCACGGATCTGGAACTAGGCCAGACCTATGTGATCGCAGAGCTGAGCGCTCCGCAGGGGTATGAGAAAACGGACGAATTGTTTGAGGTTACGGTCGACGCCGACGGTGTTGCCAGTGCGCTGAGAGGTCAGGAAAGCGGTTTGGAAATTCACGCTGTGATCAATCAGAAACATCCGGCCCCGCCAGCTCCAGAACAACCAGAATCTGAAACGCCGGCGTCTTCGGCCCCGGCAGCTGTTCTGCCTTATACCGGAGATCGGGAGTTTGTGCTGGCACTGGCCGGCGGCTTCATTCTGATTGCCGCGGGATTGGCGCTGACATTGAAAAAGCGCCGCCACGGATGAAAACGAAAATTTTCGGACTGATCCTGTTGGGCGCCGGGATTCTTCTGGTTTCCACGACGGTAGGCAGCCGGATTCTGGAACTGAAGCAACGGGAAGCGCTGATTGCGCAGACCCGCAGGACTCAGGGGATTCACGAAGAAGCGCAGACAACAGAATTCATGGATGACGATGCCCGATTCTCGTTCGCGGACGGCCCGGCGCTGCTGCGGATTCCGTCGCTGGATCTGGAGGAAGCGGTGTGCGAAGGCACCGCGGCGCAAACACTGAGGATAAGTCTGGGTCACATGGAAAATACCGGGGAACCGGGCGGTCCGGGCAACTGCGTAATCGCCGGTCACCGCAATGTCGTGGGTGGTTTCTTTCACGATCTGCCTTCAATCGCAATCGGCGCTGAAATCATCCTTCAACAAGGCAGCAGTTCGGTGGTTTATGAGGTCTATCAAACCCTGACCGTAACGCCGCAGGACAATTCTGTGCTGCTGAGCGATGGGACGGGTCAGCTGACGCTCATCACCTGCAGCTCGGCGATCGAACCGACGCATCGCTTCGTTGTCCAGGCCCGGCTGAAAACGACAGACTCATAAATTGCGAAAGCGATCCTCCTTCATTAACGATACTTAATAATGAAATGATTGACACAAAAAGCTCTTTTTCTTATGCCTGAGGAAAAAGAGCTTTTGTATTATTCCGAACCCGCGGCAGAAACCTGAAAAAAAACGAAACGCCGCAATCCTGCAGGATTATAACGTTTCGTTCTTCATGGGGTCTGGTTTAATTGTGTCTTGTTCAGATCATTCCATATCCGGATCGGTTTCGTCCAAATGGCCTTCATCCAGATAATACCGCGTATCTTTGACGATGACCTGGGTCAGAAGCAGCACCGCGATCAGATTCGGAATCGCCATCAGGCCATTCAGTGTGTCCGCGATCGTCCACACCAGATCAAGCTTCATCGTGCAGCCCAGATACAGCACGACGATCCACAAAACACGGTACGGCTTCAGGATCTTCTTGCCGAACAAATACTCCATGCACCGTTCGCCATAATAACTCCATCCCAGAATCGTCGAGTAGGCGAACGTCAGGATGCCGAAGATCAACAGCGGCGTGCCGATGACGGGAATCTGCGCGAAGCACAGCGTCGTCAGTTCGCCGCCCTCCAGGCCGATCGTGGAGATCGCCGGGTTGGCGAGGATGCTGGAAACGAGCACCAGGCCGGTGATCAGGCAGACGACGACAGTGTCCCAGAACGTGCCGGTCGAGGAGATCAATGCCTGACGGACCGGATTGCGCGACTGGGCTGCGGCGGCGACGATCGGCGCCGACCCCATCCCGGATTCATTGGAGAACAAACCGCGTGCGCAGCCATACCGGCAGGCCGTCATGATCGTGCTGCCGATAAACCCGCCGGCCATCGCCCGGGGCGTAAATGCCGCCTGCAGAATCAGCTCGATCGCCGGAAGCAGATACGCCCTGTTATAATACAGAATGTAGAAGCAGCCCAGCGTATAAAATAACGACATGAACGGAACCAGCTTCTCGCACACGTTGGCGATCGACTTGACGCCGCCGAAGATGACTAAGAACGTCACGGCCGCCAGCACCAGACCGACCAGCGAAGCGTTGAAATGAAAATTGGTAACCAGCGCGTCGGCAATCGCATTGGACTGTACGCTGCAGCCGATGCCAAACGCCGCCAGCCCGGTTAACAGCGCGAACGCCACGCCCAGCTTGGGATGGCCGATTTTTTCCAGCACGACCATCGCGCCGCCCAGATAGGTGCCGTCTTCCGTTTTGCGGCGGTATTTGACGGCGATCAGACTTTCCGCATACTTGGTGGCGATGCCGAACAACCCGGTCAGCCATGTCCACAGCACTGCGCCCGGCCCGCCGGAAACGATTGCGGTCGCCACGCCGATGATGTTGCCGGTGCCGATCGTGGACGCCAGCGCTGTCGTCAGCGCCGCGAATGGACTGATATCCCCCTCGGTTTTATCCGGCGTGACCGATAATTTGATTCCCTTGAAGACCCAGCGCTGCACGCCGCGGGTGCGGACGGTCATCCACAGATGCGTGCCCAAAAGCAGAAGAATCAACGGCGGCCCCCATAGTACCGCGTTGAACTGACTGAAAATCTCATTTAATAATTCCATAATTCTAATCCCTCACCGATCTATTTTACCTCGGCGCAGGGGAATCGAAAAGTAAAAGTTATCGGGAACAGATAATTTTCATCGCAAAACCTTTGTTCTTTCCCTTGGGATTGAGTAAAATGAAGATCAGAGAAGCCGGTTGAGATTGCGGCGGCAGAGTTTTTAAGTTCTGTTCGCCAAGCGCAAAACGGCGGCTTGCATTTGAGAAAAAAGGAGGTTTAAGTCTATGGAATTGATAAAACCTGATTACCGCAAAGGAATCTTGAGCGTGATCAACGCCTGGCGGCAGCAGCTTGGATTGAGCGTCCATCACCCGGCGGATCCGCAGGTGAGCGCCTGGCTGGCTGACCATCAGTGGAATCAGATCGTCGTGCTGTTGATCGACGGGATGGGCTCCCGGCTGTTGGAAGCCAAACTGGAAAAGGACAGCTTTCTGCGGACGCATCAGCTCAAGGAAGTGACGACGGTCTATCCTTCAACCACCTCGGCCGCGACGACCAGCGTGCTCAGCGGGAAATCCCCGGCGGAAAACGGCTGGATCGGCTGGCATCAATATTTTAAGGAACTGGATGATTCCTTGATTCTGTTCATGAACCGCAGCTATTACGGAGAGCGAAGCTATCCTGATTACTCGTATACGCATATCCCGTTTCTGAATCAGAAGGAAGAGCTGATCCGGCAGGGGAAAACGGCGCTGGAGCTGTATCCCGCTTTCCGCGAAGGCGGGGCGCATAGCTTCGATGAATTGTGCGATCAAATCGCCGCGCACAGCCAGGCTCAGGACGCGCAGTTCATCTATGCCTATTGGGATCATTTCGATTCCCTGATGCATGTGAAAGGTCCCTCGGATCCGGCGTGTACGGAGGAATTGAAGCAGATCGACGCGCGCTGCCGCAGGTTGGCCAGCGAGCTGGATCCGCGGACGGGCCTGATCATCATCGCTGATCATGGACAGGTCGACGTCGACAACATCAATCTGAAAGAGGATCCTGAGCTGCTGGACTGTCTGCGCTTTGGCCCGACGGTGGAGCCGCGCGGCACAGCGTTCTTTGTGAAGGATGGACGGCTGGCGGAGTTCAGGGAAAAGTTTGAACGGAAATATGGCGACCGGTTCGTATTGAAACCCTCGCAAACCTGGCTGGACGAAGGACTGTTCGGTCCGGGTCCGATCCATCCGCGGACGCGGGAATTCCTCGGCGATGTTTTCGCGGTTGCGATCGGTTCCAGCTGCCTTGGTCTGTGGGAAAACGGGAAGCCGCCGTTTAAGGGTCAGCACGCGGGACTGGGTGTGGAGGAAATGATGATTCCGGTGATTCTGGCCGCGCGGGAATCGGAGGATCCAGATGCGTTGGTTTGATCCGGAAGACCGCAGCGAAGCGGTGATCACGGCCCAGCGGCATGTGAAAAGCAGTCACGGTACCTCAGCGCCGCCAGTTCTGCCGGAGGTGTGCGTGTTGTTTGAAATGGGGCGGGCGCTCGATCAGCTGCGTCAGGATTACCCCTGTGAGGTGATCAGCGAACATCTGCCCTGTTTTCTGGATAATCCGCCGTGTCTGAGATTGCGGGATGCTCCGCATGTTTGCTTTACGAAAGGCGGCTATGGCGCGCCTGCGGCGGTTGATACGCTGGAAACTGTGCTGGCGCTGGGCGTAAAGAAGGTGATCGTCGCCGGCTTGTGCGGTGTTTTCGATCCCCGGGCGCAGGTGGGGGACGTTCTGATTCCGGCGCGGATTTACAGTGAGGAAGGCACGTCCAGACATTATGCTGAAAACTGTGAATGGGCGGAGGCCGATCCTGCGCTGCGCGCTTTTCTGAATCAGGCGATGGCGAAGACGCTGCCGGTCAAGTCTCTGGATACCGTGACCACCGACGCAGTCTATCGTCAGACGATGAACAAGGAAGCGGCCTGGCGTGCGCTGGGCTGCGTCGGGGTCGACATGGAAACCGCCGCCCTGCTTCAGGTCTGCGCGGTTTACGGCATCCCGGCTGCGGCGATGTTGTTGGCGTCGGACGGTCATCCGCTGCCTGAGACCAACGCCGGCTGGCGCTGGGGCAGCGTGAACTTCGCCGAGGTCAGAAAACGCTACATCAATCAGGTCATTCAAGCCGGCATGCGGTTGGCTGAAGAATGCTGGACTGAGGAATTAACGGAAATTCCTGTCCTGTCAATACTGTGCTTCTTATCGCTTCGCTGCTTTTCCTGAAAAAACAGCGAAGCTTTTTACTTTTCCCGCTTGATTTCTGCTATACTGAAACTGGAAAAGAAAGCGGAGAAAGAGGCGCGGAAAGGGGCAGTCAAAATGATTCGCAAAGCGTTTAAAATGAAGTTGTACCCCGGCAAGGAAGCAGAATACAAACGGCGGCATGATCAGCTGTGGCCGCAGATGAAGCAGATGATCCACGACTACGGCGGGCATGAATATTCGATCTTTCTCGATCCCAAAACGCTGACGTTGTTCGCGGTGTTAGAGATTGAGGACGAGGAGCGCTGGGCGGCTTCGGAGCAAACGGAAATCTGCCAGAAGTGGTGGGATTCGATGGCGGAGCTGATGGAAACCAACCCGGACAACAGCCCGGTCAGCGTGGACTTAATCCCGGTGTTCTATTTGAAATAACAGGAATAAGGAGAGGATCAGATCATGACGCAACGTCCTGATGGCAGATCTCGATATTCTTCATAAGGAGGGAAAAAACATGACGGTTTCATCAGAAAAATTCCGGCTGGCCGCTGCGGATTATGCGCTTCTGGGAGTTGACGTGGAAGCGGCGCTGAACACGCTCGCCGGAATTCCCATCTCGATTCATTGTTGGCAAGGCGACGACGTGATCGGCTTCGACGGGGCCGGGGCGGTCTCCGGCGGCATTCAGGCGACCGGCAATTATCCCGGCCGCGCGCGGAATTTCACGCAGCTGAAGCAGGATATTGAAACGGCGCTGCACTTGCTCCCTGGAAAGCACCGGCTGAATCTGCATGCCAGCTATGCCGTGTTTGAGCCAGGACAAAAGGTAGACCGCGATCAGCTGAAGCCGGAGCATTTCCAGCCGTGGATCGCTTTCGCAAAGGAAAACGGACTGGGGCTGGACTTCAATCCGACGCTGTTTGGACATCCGCTGGCGGAGGCTGCGACCCTTTCCAGCGAAGATGAAGCAATCCGGCAGTTCTGGATCCGCCATTGTCAAACCTGCATCAAAATCGCTGAAGCTTCCGCGGATCAACTGGAAGACACAAGTCTGGTCAACATCTGGATTCCCGACGGATTAAAGGATATTCCAGCTGACCGGACTTCTCCGCGCGCCCGATTAAAAGCTTCGCTCGATCAGATTCTGACGTTGGATTATGACCGCTCGAAGGTGAAGATCGCCGTGGAATCGAAGGTATTCGGCATCGGGATCGAAAGCTACACCGTCGGCTCGCACGAATTTTACATGAATTATGCCGCACAGAATCAGCTGCTTTGTCTGTTGGATTCAGGGCATTACCATCCGACGGAAATGATCAGCGATAAAATTTCGTCGATGTTGTTGTTCAGTGATGAGCTGGCGCTGCACATCAGCCGGCCGGTGCGCTGGGACAGCGATCACGTCGTGCTGTACGACGATGAAACGCGGCAGATTGCTCAGGAAATCATCCGCAATGACGTTCGCCGGATCCGCATCGCAACCGATTATTTTGACGCCAGCATCAACCGGATCGCGGCGTGGGCAATCGGCGTGCGCAGTGTCCGCAAAGCGCTGCTCAACGCCCTGTTAACGCCGCAGGCAACGCTGGCTGAGCTGCAAAGACAGCGCCGTTTCACCGAACTGATGGCGCTGCAGGAACAGCTGAAAATGGCGCCGCTGGGGGCGGTTTGGGAGACTTTCTGTCAACGTCAGGGCGTACCGGGCGAGCAGGAATGGCTGAGAGTCGTACAGGACTATGAACGTCGTGTTCTGGCAAAACGGGAGGAAGAGGAACAAGGATGAAATGTTTGGAAACACCCTGGATGCAGGGAATGATTCGGATGTGCGGCGACGGCTTCCGGCAAGGATGGCACGAGCGCAACGGCGGCAATCTGTCGTACCGCATCCCGCAGACCGAGCTTGAGACGATTCACAATCAGCTGGATTTTGGCCAGCCCTGGCAGCCGATCACGGCCAAGGTGCCGGGGTTGGCCGGCGAGTTCTTCGCCGTGACGGGAAGCGGCAAATATATGCGCAACGTCGAGCTGAATCCGGCCGCCAATCTGGCGATCATCGAGATCAGCGCCGACGGCACGCAGTACCGGATTGTCTGGGGCTTGACCGAAGGCGGAAGACCGACCAGCGAGCTGCCGACGCATCTTATGAATCATGAGGTGAAAAAACGCGTCACGCAGGGGAAGCACCGTGTGATCTATCATGCCCATCCAGCCAACCTGATCGCCCTGACGTTTATCCTGCCTTTGGAACCTGCGGTCTTTACGCGGGAGCTGTGGGAAATGGCGACGGAATGTCCGGTCGTGTTTCCAGAGGGGGTCGGCGTGGTGAAATGGATGGTGCCGGGCGGCCGGGCGATCGCCGAGGTGACGAGTGTGCAGATGGAACAGGTGAACGCCGTCGTCTGGGCGCATCATGGATTGTTCTGTTCAGGAACAGATTTTGATGAAACGTTTGGCTTGATGCACACGATTGAGAAGTCTGCCGAGATTTTGATCAAGGTGCTTTCCGTGACTCCGCATAAGCGGCAGACGATCACAACGGAGGATTTCATTGCGCTGGCCGAGGATTTTCACGTCACGCTGAACCCTCAGGCGCTGCATCGAAACGACTGACTGAAAGATAAAAAAACCGAAGTATTAGAATTTTGGTCAAAAATAAAAAAGAAACAGTCGCTATTTTTTTACAGTCATATCTACCCTGCAACAAGCGCCGGCTTTCTTTCTGAAAATGATGAAGGGGTTAAAAATATTGAAGCAGTAGACTACCATTTCTGGATAATGCACGTTTGCTGAAGACAGAAGATATGATGCCTGTGTATACTATAATTATTTTTTCCTTTCCAAAAAAGCAGCGCTGATTTCATTGTTCGATTAAAGGAAAACAGAAGCCTTCTATTCAAAAAAGTTAAGAATATAGGGCAAATCGCAAAAAGCAGAAAAAGAAAGATAAGAATGAATATGTTCTTCCGAGAGCTGAACAGAAAAATCTATATCTCTGCTACTCGAGTAGAATTGCCCAGCCACTCCGGCTAATGTTTAACCTTAATCATCGTCTAGGGGATAAGCGAAGAAAAGCCAATGATGTTGCTTACAAATAAAAGGGTAAAAGGCAAAGACGATGTTATCTAAATTGTGAGAGACTACATGAGCTGCTGGCAAATTGAGGAGAATTTCAAATTCAAGAAACAACAGTATGGATTTGAAGGAGTGAGAGTCAGGACATGAAAAGCATTAAATAATCTGAATACGATGCTGATGGTTAGATAGGATATATCGGATTATTGGCTGAAAAAATAGATAAGAAATTATTGATAATCAAAATCATAGAAAGAAGCCGTTCCATAAAAAGTAATGCCTATTTCTGGTTCTACCAAATCAATAAAGGGAAAAAGAGTATATTGAGTTATGTACATACGGGGATAAAGAAATTTCAATTCATAGATTATCACAAAGATTTCGAGCAGCTAACGTTGAAGTTATAAGTAAAAATAAGAATATGAAATTTTTACTTTGACAAAGGATGGTTTTCTTATACTTAAAAGTGAAAATCTTTGGCAGAAGCAATAAATTTAGTGACTGGATACAAAGCGAGCTTTAAATTACGTCTGAAAAAATAGAGAAACACCGAAACTCAAAACCTTCCTAAATTGAAATATCCTGAAAAATTGGATATAATATCGCTTACTACTCATTGTCCAATCGCCCCGTGTAAAGGAGGCTTTTATGATAGAGAAACATATTGCTGAAGCAACTGAATGTGATTTCAAGGTTGCGTTGGAAATGAAGAAACCAAAAAGCTGGCTAAAAAGCGTCAGTGCATTTGCAAATAGCATCGGCGGTACGCTGTTCTTTGGTGTTGCCGATGACCGAAGCATTTATGGTCTTGAGAATGTTCAGACCGATGCCGAAACCATTAGCCGCCTGATTAAAGAGCGCATCACTCCGCTGCCGCAATTTGTACTTACACCGATGCAGGAAGATGGCAAAAACATTCTGGAGCTTACTGTAGCTGCCGGTCGTTCTACGCCTTACTATTACAAAGCAGACGGCATTATGGAAGCTTATATTCGTGTAGGAAACGAAAGCATTGCTGCCCCGGATTATGTGGTAAATGAGTTGATTTTGAAAGGCACAAATCGTTCCTTTGATGCGCTGGCTACCGATGCGAAAAAATCAGATTACAGCTTTACACTTTTGGAAGCCACCTATCTGGAACGGACAGGGCTTCACTTTGAGCCATCTGATTACATTTCCTTTGGTTTGGCAGATAAGAACGGTTTTTTGACAAATGCGGGAAAACTGCTTGCCGACCAGCATATCGTGTACAATTCCAGAGTGTTCTGCACTCATTGGAATGGACTTGAAAAAGGTTCCATCTATGATGATGCGTTGGATGATAAAGAGTTTGAGGGCAACCTGATTTATCTACTGCAAAATGGCGGCGATTTCGTCCGCAATAACTCCAAAGTACGATTTGCAAAGGAAGCACACTACCGGGTAGATAAGCCTGACTATGCAGACAGGGCAGTGACTGAAGCCTTGGTAAACGCCCTGATCCACCGGGACTACATCATCCTTGGCAGTGAAATACACATTGATATGTATGCTGACCGTCTGGAAATTCAATCGCCGGGTGGAATGTTTGAAGGAAAACCAATTCAGGAATATGACATTAATGCTATCGGTTCGGTGCGCCGCAACCCAATCATCGCCGACCTGTTCCACCGCATGAAATTCATGGAACGCCGTGGCAGCGGATTGAAAAAGATATTGAATGAAACAGCAAAGCTCCCAGGATATTCTGAACAGCTGAAGCCAGAGTTCTACTCTACGCCAACTGACTTTCGGGTGGTTTTGAAAAATGTGAATTACAACTTGTTGGCAACCCCACAAGATAACCAACAAGTCACCCCACAAGATAACCAACGAGTTAGCACAGAAGAAAAGATAATGATGTACTGTAAAGAGCCGCATAGCCGTAAAGAAATTGCTTTGCATTGTGGATATAAGGATGTCCGTTATTTTTCTTCCAGCTATTTGCATCCGCTTATGGCACAGGGAAAATTGCTAATGACTATTCCAGATAAACCGAACAGTAGAAATCAAAAATATATCGCAGCAACAAAAACTAAGTAATATAAAAATGCAGAGCGCTATCTAAAAGGTTCTTAATCGAATTTGGGTAAAGATAAAAAGGCAAGGTAGGATAAAGCTTCATTTAACGCTTTATCCAGCCTTTTTCTTTGTATGGACATTCTATGCCTACCCGAAACCAAGTAAGAATCGCATAAGAATGGTTATTATTTTTCAAAGGATTTTTTTGAAAAAACAGGGTGAAAGAATAATGCGGAATTTTGAAGAAGAAATCAGTAAACTGTTTTTGTGGTATAAAACAGAAGTGGAGAAATTGTTTGAGAAATATAAAGAAAGTATGCACGGTTTGGATGGCTGCTCGGATGAATATCGCTTTGAGCTTAAAGCGCTGCAAAATCAACTGGATAAAGAAGAATACATACAACTAAAAAACATGATAAGTAGCGCGAGCAATCGCGCTTTTATCATGTCCTTGTGTAATGTGTAAAAAGGCAGACGGTCAAGTGAAGCAACGCGTGAGAAAATAACAAGAGGGGCGCAGGATAAGAAAGGATTTAGAAGATTCAGGTTTCGTTTCGGATCTGATCGACAAGATCATCTATACCTGTAATCATAATTTCCCGGGGATCAAAAATGGCAAGACAACAGAAACATCCGCAGCGCTGATCCTGAAGTCACTGTGCTTTGTGATGCACGGAGAAAATACGCGCTTTTTCAAGATCATTCATAATTGGAATCCTCTGATATTTGTTTTTCTTCCTTCATCATCTGGCGGCATTGCTGGGGACTGAGACCGAAGCGGTTTTTGAATACCCGGCAGAAATAATGCTGCGACGTGAAGCCGCACTGTTCGGCGATTTCCCACATCAGATACGGCTCTGGACTTAGCAGCATCGTCCGCGCCTTCGTCAGCCGTTTTTCGTTGATCAGTTCGCTGAACGTACAGTTGACTTCTTCTTTGATGATCCGCGACAGATAGGAAGCGGAAACGTGAAATTGTTCAGAGAGCTGATTGAGCGAAAACTCGCTGTCCGTCGCCCGGCGATCAATTTCCTGCAGCACCTGTGTGATCATCCGGCGGTCCTGATGCTGCGGGACCACGATCCGGGAGGTTGTGATCTCCTGCTGGAGCATCGCCGCGCAGCGATCCAGCACGGCGCTGAGCTGTTCCTCGGTGACCGGCTTCAACAAGTAATCGACGACATGGTAGCGGCACGCTTTCTGCGCGTATTCAAAGTCGCTGTAGCCGGAGATGATCACAAACCGCAGCCGCGGATCCTCATGGTAGCGCTCAATGACTTCCAGTCCGCTGACTAACGGCATGTTGATATCCATGAAGACGATCGACGGCCGCAGCTGTTCGATCATCGCACACGCTTCCTCTCCCTGGGCCGCGGCGCCCACCACTTCCATATCCTTTCGGCAGTGGCCGATCATCCTGGTCAAGCCCCGCCGGGTCATCGCTTCATCGTCACAAATTAATACTTTCCACATCATGATCCTCCTCAATTGCCGGAATCCGCACTGTAACCACCGTGCCCTGTCCGCTCGCGCTGTCCAGCGTCAGTCCGTAGTCCTTGCCATAGGTTAAACGAATCCGCTGGTGGACGTTGACCAGGCCGAAGCCCAGACTGCTTTTTCCCGTGTCGAACGCCCGGCGCAGCTGGCCGAGCGTTTCGGAGTCCATTCCCACACCGTTGTCGCTGACCTTAATTTCCACGTCCGCACCGCGGCGGCGCGCCTGAATCGACAGCGTACACGGATGCGGGCACGGTTTGATGCCATGCGCAACCGCGTTTTCCGCCAGCGGCTGCAGCAGCAGCTTCAGCATTAACAACGATTGCGTTTCAGGCGAAGCTTCAATCGTGAAATCAAACTGATCCGCAAACCGCATTTTCTGTATTTCCAGATAATACCGGACGTGATCCAGCTCGCGCGGCAGGGGGATGAACTCGTCGCCGCGGCTCAGGGAAATCCGGTAAAAGCTGGATAACGTGCTGATCAGCTGAAGCATGTCTTCGTCGTTGTGATCGTAAGCCATCCAGTGCAGCATATCGAGCGTGTTGTAGAGAAAGTGCGGGTTGATCTGAGCTTGCAAGATCCGCAGCTCGGCCCGCCGTTTTGCTTTTTCCTGATCGATCAGCTGGTTCATCAGCCGCTGGATCTGGGCCGTCAGCTTGTTGAAGGAACGGGCCAGCGTTGCGATTTCATCACCGCCCCGTTCTTCTGCCCGGATGCTCAGATCGCCGGTTCCGGCCTGGTCCATGGTGGCGCACAGCTGAGCCAGCGGCCGGCTGATCGTGCGGGAAAGCAGGATCGCCGCGAAGATCGTCACGCCTAACAAGACGATCCATACCATCGCCAGCGTTCCCAATAAAGAATAGGTGTTCTGCATCAAGACGGAACGCGGCACCTGCGTACAAGATC
>NZ_CFQZWI010000085.1:0-12994 GCF_986127675.1 Holdemania sp.
ACTTCTCAAATAAGAGATAGTGTCTGACGGGTATCGCTTTCTCAAGCGTCCCTACACTTATAGTATATTCCATTCCTGAGTTATTTCAAGGTTTTTTATCAATTTGTTTTTTGCCCCCGATTATTCTTAATTGCCCGCTGGATCCGCTACGCTGTTTTGTTATCCTTGATCGCGCCCTTGCGCCATTTCAGCTGCAGCTTTTCAATCCAGCCCGTCTTATAACGCAGCGACAGGTAGCCGACAAAGGACATGATCAACGCTCCCAGACAGTCGACGATCAGATCCTTCATCGTGTCCAATAACGCCGCCCGGCCGATCAGCTGCGTTCCGTTTTCCAACATGAACTTCTGCATATTCAGACGCAGGATACCGTCAAAGGTAAATTCATAGATTTCCCAGAAGACGCCCAACGTCACCGCGAAGCAGAACGCGAAGACCGCAACAAAGACCGGCGACAGGTTCATCGGAATCTTTTCCGACTTATTTAAGATCGTGACGAAGGAAAAGCCCAGTGCCCCCAGCATCCCGCCGCTGAAGGTATGCAGGATCGTATCCCAATGCGGTACATTGTAATAAAACGCCCGCACCTCGCCCAGATAAATCGCACAGTACAGAAAGACCGCGTATAACAGAAGCATGTTGCTGGGAATCTGGATCTGAATTTTATGCTCGATAAAATCCGGCAGCCGCATTGCGACAACCCCCAAAATGCACTGCACCAGCATCAGCAGATAATCGCTCTTCACACGGACATCTTCGGCGACAGCCTCGGAAGGCGACAAGGCGATCCGGATGATCAGGAAGATCACCGACAGGATCATCGTGACGAAGACAAAGTTATAGATAAATGAATTCCAATTAAATTTCTTCTTCATAGCGTTTCCTCTTTTCAAACATAGCTTCTATTTTAATCACGACGCAGGCGACTTGCAATCTTTTCCATCTGTTTTGCAGTAAATTATTGTTCATTTTCAACCATTTTATCCTGTTTAAAACAAGCTGCGCACAAAAAAATCAGAAATCAAAGACCTGTCTGCGGCAGATTTGGATTCCTGATTTTCAAATTCAGTTTAATTGGACGATGATTCTGCCGCAGGTTCCTTACTGCGGCGGCGACGGGTGGCTTTCTTCTTTTCTTCCAGCATCGTATTGAAATTGACGATGCCGTTTCTTGCGGTTTCTTCCAGCGTCTCCATTGAAATTTCACCGCCCATGCGCATGCCCAGGCATTCCATGACCATTGGCAGATTCATGCCGGTCAGCACCGTAACCTGTTCGTTCAGCACAAATGCCGACTGATTGCACGGCGTACCGCCTAGTAAATCCGCAAAGACCAGAACACCTTCTCCGGTGTCGACCTCCTTGACCGCTTCCTGCAGCCGTGTGCGGAAATCCTCCGGATCATCCTGCGTATTCAAAACGACCGCTTTCATCTGCGGAATGTTTTCGCCGAAAAAGATCTCCGCTGTTTTCAACATTCCTTCGGCCAGAGGGCCGTGGCTGATTAACAAAATACCTTTCATCTCTACCTCCCGGCAGTCTGTTTTTCATTCGGCTGCCTGTATTTTCCTTGATTATTCCTTCATCTTTATTCCGATTCTGATCCTGCGGTTTTCCCGGGGCTTTGTGCTTCAGGCATTGTCCGCCGTTTAATCATTCATCTGGATCAGCCAGCCGATCAACCCGACTGCGGCCCGAATCTGATCGCTGTCCATCTGCACGTCGAACTTGCCGCCCGGCATTTCGCAGGTCATTGCGGCAGGATCCGCCGTGCTGATCAGAATGCCGCTGTCCCAACTGCGGATCAGGCTGTCGTCTGGTTCCGCCGCTGCCTGAACGACAGTTTCCGGCCAGGCTTGCGCGCAAAGCTCACAGAGCTTCGCTTCCTTCCCTTTTAAAATGACGCACAGCGCTTTTTCCCGACCGAGCTGATTCAAATAAACCAATCGGGCCTGCGGGAAGTGCTCGCGCAGCTGCTGCAGCCCCAGCTCCGTCCCGGTTTCTTCCAGAAAGCAGAACGCAACCGGCTGATGGCGGTAAGTGCGGGCGCATTCCAGCATCGCGAACAACGCCGCGTTCTTTCCGGCATTGCCCGCAGTCTGTCGCCGGCCCAAGCCGAAAGCAATTAGAAAAATCAGAGCCGCAAGGATGAAGAAATACCAGCGCCCGTCTTCCTTAGTTCCCGCGATGCACAGCAACACGCCCATCACAGCCAGCAGCACGCTCAGCACCAACGTCACCGTCAGATTATCCAGTTGATTTTTCCGGTTCGCCGATTGATCAAGCAGCCGCTGCCGGCCGGGGATTATTCGAGCTTCACGCAGATTGAAATCCGCCGCCACAATCAGGCGGGCATGCTCCGGATCGCCGCCGATCAGCTGCTGCCCATGAATGCCCTTTTTCCCGATCAACGCCGTGCGGTAGCCCAGCGTTCCCAACATTTCGCTTAACTGCAGCAGCGTGCGCTTTTTCTGACCTGTGCTCTTGCGCCGCGCCATCCGCTGACATAACGTCAGCAGTCGTTCCTTCATATTCTCCTGTACATCCATCGCGTTTCTTTCCTTTCCCGGTGAGAAAAGGCCGACGAATACGGTCGGCCCTGCAAGCTAAAACTTTACGAGATCATGAACCATTTTTTTGTTATATTCCGGTGAAATCTGATGCGTGAGCAGAACACCATGATCTTCCAGAAAACGGAATGCTTCTTTATCTTTATCGTCGACAAACAAGCAAGCTTCCGCTTTGACCTTATTTTCATTGTCTTTGGCGTACATGCCGCTGATGACGATCTCGTTCATGGAATAGCCAAGTTTAACTAATTCCACAGCATCAAAGATCTCTTTAAACACGACCATCACGCGGTAGTCTTCCAGCTCATCGCCGGTTAGTAAATCATACGCATCCTGCGGGGAAACCGCGTCGACTTCGGCATTGAGCGCCGCCAATTCCAGCAGCATGACCTGGGTCGGATCGTTCGCCGTTTTCTCGTTGATCACCACAAATTCCTCGATGTTCAACGCACGCGCAAAGTTACTGACCTGTCCATGCAGCATTCTTCCGTCCAGTCGATACTGAATAACTGCCATATTCTATTTCTCCTTTCAAATCGTAGTGAATTCCGCCCTTGTTTTTCTATTTTATGATCACAGAATCAGGGAAATGATCAGCGAGAAGACGAAGATCAAACCGACCAGCTTCAATGAAGAAACGTTCTTCTTATACAGCCAAGCCAGACAGATCGTCAGCGCTAACGGCGCCAGACCTGGGATGATGTTGTCCAATTCCTGCTGAATGTTCAAGACGTAATCGCCGATCTGAATCGCGCTGGTCAGCTTGAAGCCGACCCAGGAAGGAATCAGCGCGCCGACGGCGGTCATGCCCAGGATCGTGGCACTTTCCATCAGGCGGTCCAGAATTCCGGATTTGTTCATATCGCGGATAACCTTCATACCATTTTTATAGGTGTAGAAGAATCCAAAATAGGAAATTCCAAAGTAGTACGCATTGCCTAAGACAAAGAACAGGATCGCGCCGAAGATCGAGCCGTTCATCGCGAAGCCGGCAGCCAGCGCGCCGATGATCGCTTCAACGGTCGCCCGCAGCGAATCGCCGATGCCGGCCAGCGGTCCCATTAAGGACGCCTTGATCGTATTGACGGATTCTTCCAGCGCCGTGCGTTCCTCGCCATACGGCATATTGGCGATCTGTTCTTCCTGTGCGCAGTTCATGCCGAGCGTGAAGCCCATCCATTCCGGCGTCGTGTTGTAGAACGCCATATGGCGCTTTGCCGCAGAAATCTGATCTTCTTTATTTGGATATAATTTTTTAAGAACCGGAGCCAGCGCCGAGAAATACTGCAGCGTCTGGAAACGTTCGTAGTTGATCGTGACCATCGGGAAGCAGGCGAATCGTAAGAAGACGCCCATCAGTTCTTTGCGTTCCAGCGAAATGATCTTGTTATCGTTAACAGGCTGTTCCATTCTGTTTTCCGTCATTAGATCGCACCTCCTTTTCTCCGTTTACCCTGCGGGCCGAAGAAGAAGACAAAGATTGCCATCGAAACACCCAGCAGCGCGATCGCCAGCAGCGAGCCGCCGAAAACGGCGCACATTACGAAACCGACGATAAAGAACGGAATGTATTTGACTTTGTACATCATCGCCAGCAGCATGCCGAAGCCTAACGCCGGAAGCATACCGGTAGCGGCTGTCAGCCATTCAGAGATCCACACCGGCATATTTTCGTTGACCATGGTAACAAAGCTGGAGCCAAAGTAAATGCACAGGAAGACCGGGATGAATTCCGTAATGAAGAACACCAGCGAGCCGACCAGCTGCAGCCGGGTCATCTTCTTGTAATCCGCCGTTTCCGCGTACTTATCCGCAATATGCATCAACGGTGTATTGATCGTCCAGGCGGCCATCCGGCCCAGCTGACCCATAACGGAAACCGGAACCGCGATCGCAATCGCCGTTTCCATTTCCACGCCCGTAATAATGCACAGCGCCGTCGTTACCGTCGTCGCTGTCGTCGCATTGACCGGAATCGCTGCGCCGACGCCCTGCACGCCCATGTAAACCAGTGTTAAGGTACCGCCGATAATAATGCCCGTTCTTAAATCCCCCAAAATAAGACCGACCAAAGCGCCGCAGACGACCGGTTTGGTAGTCTGTAAGTTGACGAAGCCATAGTTTGTCCATCCAAAGAATGCACACACAACAGAAACAAATAAAGCATATCCTAGTCCAATATTCATATTGTACCTCCTCTCTAGGATTTTCCTTTATTCCTGCCCTCTCTTTTTGTTTTCCCAACCTCCTCTACTATTCAATTCAGCAGGCAGTCCCACCATGCCTACTTCTTGATATAATCCGCAAATCGTTTTGTGATGCTCATCGGATTGGTAATCGCCGTGCCCACGACAATCACATCCGCGCCGCATTCAAACGCCTTTTTCGCTTCTTCGCGCGTCCAGATCCGACCTTCAGCATTGATGAAAATATTTGGGAATTCTCTGCGGACCTGCTCGATCAGATCAAAATCCGCGCCCAGTGCATAGCGATCCAGACTGTCCTCGGTATACCCGGACAACGTCGTCGAGATGATATCCGCGCCGGCTTCCACACTGCGGCGGGCGTCGTTGATCGTGGCGATATCCGCCATGACGACCTGATCCGGATACTTTTCCTTAATCTCGCGGATCAGCTCATAGGCTTTGCGTCCGTTGCAGTTATTGCGGTCGGTGCCGTCCACCGCGATGATGTCGCTGCCGATCTCCCGCAGGACTTCGACTTCCTTCATCGTTGGAGTGATATACACGTCGCAGCCTTCCGTGACGACTTTCCAGATTCCGATCATGACTTTATCCGGGAAAGCTTCTTTGATCATCCGCACATTCTCCGGCCGATTCGCCCGGAAACCCGCACAGCCGCCGATCGCGGCAGCCTTCGCCATTCTTGTCATTTCCTCTGGCGGATTGAACGGATTTTCTTCCTCGTTGGCTTGACAGGAAACGATCAGTTTTCCTCGAATCTGTTGAAAAATTTCCTCTTTATTCATAACTGCTCCTCTCTCTTTTCGTGTCCGCAAAGGTACACCTTTATAAAACTTATGCAAGAGAGCGCGGAACAGAACTAAAACAGGTAAAATTTAAATTATTTATTCACCAATTTCTTCTGTGTAGGGGGTATTTTATTTAGTTCCGATTTGAAAGCGCTTGCGTTCTGAAATGATGATGTTATAATAAAACCATGAAAGCGCTTTTATAAAGGTGTACCTTTATAAACGGCAGACAATTTCAGCTATTCAAGGGAGGGGATAGCTGTTTTTGTCTTTCGTGCCAAACGTTTGTCAAGGAGGAATTAAAAACGTGAATTATGGCTATGCGCGAGTATCTTCTCGAAGTCAGAATCTGGACCGCCAGATTGAAGAATTAAAGGCTTTCGGCTTGACGGAATCGCAGCTTTATATTGATCAGCAGAGCGGCAAGGATTTTGACCGTCAGGCTTACCGTCAGTTAAAAGAAGTTCTGCGGCCGCAGGATTTATTAGTGATCAAAAGTATCGACCGGCTGGGCCGCAATTATCAGGCCATTCTGGAGGAATGGGCGGATTTGACCAAACGCCAGGACGTTCAGATTGTCGTGCTGGACATGCCGCTATTGGATACCCGCAGCCGCCCGGATAACCTCGTCGGCTGTTTCATCAGCGATCTGGTGCTCCAGATTCTCAGCTTTGTCGCGGAGAATGAGCGGATCAACATTAAGACCCGTCAGGCGGAAGGGATCCGGATCGCGAAGGAAAAGGGTAAGCACTTAGGCCGCCCCCGCTACATCCCGCCGGAAAACTTCAGCCTCGTGGCCGCCCGTTATCTGCGGCATGAATGCACGCTGCAGCAGGCTTTAGATCAGCTGCAAATCAAAAAAAGTACGTTTTATAAATACATCCGGAACCTCGATGCAGTATAATGAAGTTAACAAATGGATTGAACAGCGGACGCCGTTGTGAATCATAGAAAGAGGATTGTTATGAAATACAGAGAAAAAGGGAAAATCCCGGCGCGGACTTCCTTGCTGGGCTTCGGCTGCATGCGTTTCCCCGTCAACGAAGATGGAAAAATCAATCGCCCGGAAACGATGAAAATGCTCGACTACGCCTACGAACATGGCGTCAACTATATCGACACCGCCTATCCGTACCACAACTTTGAAAGCGAGGAAGTCGTCGGTCAGTGGGTCGCTACCAAACCCCGCGGCAGCTTCTACCTGGTCACCAAATCACCGACCTGGATGTGCAAGGACATCGCCGATTTCGATCGGATTTTAGAGGAACAGCTGACCAAGCTGCAGACCTCCTATATCGACTTTTATCTGCTTCACGCCTTAAGCCGCGAACGGTGGGAGCACATCAAGGAAATGAATCTGCTTCCGCATCTGAAATCCGTGCTGGACAGCGGCAAGGTTCGCCGGATCGGCTTCTCGTTCCACGACGATTATGAGGTCTTTGAGGAAATCCTCAACGCTTACGACTGGGACTTCTGCCAGATTCAATTCAATTATATGGACACCGAGATTCAGGCGGGATTGCGCGGCTACGAGCTGGCAAAAGCCAAAAATATCCCGATGACGATCATGGAGCCGGTCAAGGGCGGCATGTTAGCGAACGTTCCGGAGGAAATCCAGGCGGAATTCCGGCGCGTCCATCCGGATTGGAGCGACGCTTCCTGGGCACTGCGCTGGGTCGGCGGCCACGACAACGTGCAGACCGTGCTTTCCGGCATGAGCACGATGGAGCAGGTCATCGACAACGTCAAGACGTTCAGCGAAATTGAACCGCTGAACGCAGAAGAACAAGCGACCATCGAACAGGCTCGCCAGCTGTTCCAGGCCCGGATTCAGGTGCCGTGCACCGGCTGCCGCTATTGCATGCCATGTCCGTTCGGTCTGGACATTCCGAAAAACTTCCGGCTGTTAAATACCGCTCACGTCTACAATGTCCACGCGGCCCAAAAGGAAAGCTACGACGCGCTGGACGTCACCGCGAAAGCATCCCATTGTCAGAAATGCGGCGCATGCAAAACCAAGTGTCCGCAGCACATCGACATCCCGACGGAAATGGAAAAAGTCGTCCGGGAATTTGAAAAATAAGCTGAGAATTACGGCGGAGGCGTTCCGGATTATCTCCCGGATCAAGTCCGCCTTTTTCTTTTACCCGGAGTGCGCTATAATGAGAAAGGAAAAACAAGAAAGAGGAAAATACCATGAGTCTTTTAGGGATCTCTCTCTACCCGCATCTGCAGTCAGAAGCGGTGATGAAACAACAATTAAACCTGGCCGTTACGCTCGGTTACAGCCAGGTCTATACAACCGTCCAATCGCCCCAGGCCTGGAACGGACCGACACAGTTAAAGCCGCCGTTTCAATGGCTTATCGGTGAATGCCGGAAGCTGGGGCTGACGCTGCATGTCGACATTAATCGTCGCGTCATGGAACAGGTCGGCGCCCAACCGGACGATTTATCGCTATTTGTCCGTCTTGGCATCCGGATCATCCGTCTGGATTTCGGCTTTGAAGAAGATCACGAGCTGGTCGCGCAGATGACCTGCAACGAGGATGGCGTATTGATTGAAGACAACGCGTCGATGCAGGCGGAACCGATCAATCGGATCAAGGCGATCCAGCGCCATGGCAACCTTGAAAATTACATCGCCGTGCATAATTTCTTCCCGCATCCGGACACCGGCATGTCGTTTACCGACACGTTTAAAAACGCGAAGCTGTTTAAAGCCTGCGGCATCCGTACCGGGGTATTCATCAACTCGCTGGACGCCGACAACCTGTTATTCCGGTATGGCCACGGGTTATGCACGGTGGAAAATCACCGCTACAAACCGGCTTATTTAAGTGCCGGGGAACTGACGGCAACCGGGATGTTCGATTACATCTTTTTCGGCGATGGCAATCCTTCCCGCACCGAAATGGAACAGGTTCAGGAAATCGTACATCATCATTGCGTTTCCGTTCCAGTCTACTTTAATTCCCGACTGGATGATGAGCTGCGTCAGAAGCTCTTGAACGTGGTGCTGAAATCCCGCAGCGATCAGCCGGAATTCATCCTGCGCGCCACGCAGACCCGCGGCTTGGGGCATGTTCCAGCTCATCCGGGACCGGATCGCGATAAACTGTGCATCACCCTCGATAACGAATTATCCGGCAAATATGAAGGCGAATTGCAGATTGCCTTAAAAAGCATGCCGGGCGTGGAATATGCCACGGTGATCGGACAGGTGGATATGTTAGCGGAAAATCTGATCTCGCTGATCCGTTATGGCAAGGTTGCCTTCCGGTTAGTGGAAGCAGAAAAGATCCAGAATGCGACTGTGGGTCAGGAACAGACGCATCAGGAGTAATTTCCCAGGCAATATGGAACAAGGCCACGCTTTCCCTGTCGGACATTTCCCGCAGATTGCGCTGCCCTTCGCCTTTCACTCGCCAAGACTTCCGGTTTACGGATGTTTTAAAAACCAATGCTGACCACAAGCAGCTCTCAGGAACACTCTGAAGCTGCTTTTTTCTGTTCCTTGTTCATGAAATAGAGCAGAATAGACAAAGAAAAAGAATGCTTGAAATGACAGTGGATAACGCTGAGAAAGCAGCTAGAACACGAAAAAACCGCAATCCGGCAGGGACAGCTTGTCCTTCATACCGATTGCGGTTTATTAAATTTTTACAATGCGATGCGATAGCGCAGCCGCAGCCGTTCTTTGCCTGTCAGCGATTTCCGGTTGGTGTAAATCTGTTCGATCACAGAAATCAAGACGCGTTGTTCATGGGGCTGCAGCGACTCTTGAGCATAGATCAGCTTTTCAATCAACGCCTGTGCCCGCAGAATATCCGCTTCCGCGATCCCCGGCAGTTTCTGATTCAGCCTCCATGCGGTAAGCTCAGCTTTCCAGCCAGGCTGATAAGGAACTGCCAGAGCTTTCATCAAGCTGCCGATCAGCTTGCACAATATTTCATCCCGCGCCGAAGCGTCTTTCCAACGCCGCCGCCAGCGGCTTATCCGCAGCTGACGCCGGACTTCCAGCACGATCAGCAAGAACAGAACAAAATCGCACAAAAGCAGGATTGCTCCAAGAACACCGCTGACTGGCGAAGGCAGCGGCGTCTGGGGTTCGGTTGGTTGGGAAGCGAGATCGTCCAACAGCTCGCCCGGATCTTCCGAGTCCTTCAAGGCTGCCGTCATTTCAATATCCTGCGGTTGTTCCGCCATCTGCAGCAATGCAAATGTATCGTAATAACAGCCGGGAGTTACATCGACAGGAATCCAACCCAAGCCATCCAGATACACCTCGCACCAGGCATGGCTGTCCTGAGCGGTCAGCTCTGCGATCCCCCCGGCGCTGATCTGTTCTCTGGTCAGCCGGTAGCCTTCCGCGTAACGGGCTGGAATTCCCATAACACGAAAAGCCATGACGGCCGCAGAGGCGTACTGCACTGCATTGCCGGTTCGGCTCTCGCTTAAAAACCAGCGGACCGGATCCGCTGACTGCGGCGTTTGCGGCGGTGTTTCGGCATATTGAACCTGCTTTTCCAGAATATCCCGAATTCGCGTCACAGCCTCATAAATTCCCGGAGAGCTCATCGGTTCCTTGAGAAACAAAGTGCGGATCAGCGACTCAGTTTCCGCATCGACATCCAGATAATTCTGATAGACAAAACTACGGTAGACGGCTTCAGCCTGAATGTATTGACGCTGCGCATCCGTTTGAGGTGCTTTTATCCAATCCGGGGCGTGAAGCAGCTCGCCCGGCTGATCGCCAGACCATTCGACAAACTCTCCATGCCGAAAACCCAACAGAGCGTTAGCATGATAGCCCATATCCAGCCAGCTGCGGACTGAACCTGTTATAGTGTCTGCTTCCACTGAATAAGGAAAGTAGGAATATTTCCGATTTGCGCCGTGATTGGCCACTTCTATCCGATTCGCCTGCAGCGGGGTATCCGGATCCAGCCTCAGCGCTGCGGCTGACTGCGCCCCGACGGGGAAGTTCTCCATTTCCAGCCACTTTAACATGCCTTCATTGCTTCCGGCATAGGCCGCTTTCTTCAGCGCCAGCCACCGGCCCCCTTCATATCGGCCGCCAATATAGCCGCGCAGATAAAAGGTTTTCAGCTGCTCCGTCGTAACCGTCAGCGTCGCTCCTTCCCCGCTTAATAAACGATCCGCTTTCCAAACATCGCCCTGCGGCAGGGAATCCCCACCATAGCGCAGCGTATCCAGATTGGCAAAGAGATCCTTCCGCAGCCGCGTCATTTCCATTAATTCCTGATTCTTTCCGATGAATGTCAGAAGCAGCGCGCTGATCACGCCAAGCCAGAGCCAGCGTTTTCCCGCAGACGCCGCGTTGACCCATTGAAGCCAGAGAGCCGCAATCCCCGCCAGCATCAGCACCATCGCCCAGGAAGACACACAGCGTAACCGCAGCCCGGGCATCATCAGAAGCAGAACGGTCAGTCCCATCCGACCCGGATGGCTGCGCCATGTCCAGATCAGAATCGCAAATCCGCTCATCAAGA
Source organism: Holdemania sp. (assembly GCF_986127675.1). NCBI lineage: Bacteria > Bacillati > Bacillota > Erysipelotrichia > Erysipelotrichales > Erysipelotrichaceae > Holdemania > Holdemania sp. The sequence goes on from NZ_CFQZWI010000085.1 coordinate 11,078, forward strand.
CGGTGAAAAAGATCGAATAAGAGAAACGTGTTAACGAGGGATTAGCCAGAATATTCCGGGCGTCCTCCTCATAGACATTCCAGGCCTGAATCAGGCCATTCACGCACGCCACCAGTCCGGAAACCAGCCATGGCAAAAGAAGCAGCGTCAACCCCAGCCATGCCAGCCACAGGCTTCGGCAAAGCCGCAGCCGGCTGGTTTTCGTCAATCCCGCCTGCAATCCAAGCAGCGCGGCGCCAACCAGCCACGGACCCCAAAGGCCGCTGACTGGTCTTGCGCAGATCACAGCCAGCTGGGCGGCAAAACCGGCAAGCAGAAGAAAACCCGCGATAATCTCCATCGCGGAAACAATTTCTCTTTCGGTTTTCTTCCGACGCCCTTTTTCACTCATGCTCTCTCTCCTAAATCATCAACTGCACGGCTGCGTTGTCCAATGCGGACAGCGGCAGCTCAATCTGTTGGCAGCGCCCTTTTTCACTCATGTGGATCGTCTGTTGATCCGCTCTGACAGTAATCGCCGTCACGTCCAGCTGCGGGTCCAGCGAATTCAGCATCCGCGGGAAATCCCCGGCCGTCACATAAATCATTTTATTGTATTGCTTCCGATCCCCCAAGCCCGCGAACAGGCGCAGACCATTGCCCGGACTTGAAGGCAGACGCAGATGAATCCAGAATGCCGCCAGCTGAGCGCCGTCCTGAACTGAACGTACCGGTTTTGACGCCAGCTGATTTTCTGCCGCAAACACCGCCTGATGACCCACACCCTGTTCGATCAGCTTCTGACTGAACGATAACGCCAGTTCCACGACAGCGGAAAGTACCGCCGGCTCCTGATTCTCCAGACTGGCGTCCAACATCAAAATCGTATCGTAGTGACTTGTATCGCTGGCTTCCTTGACGACCATCGTATCGAGCTTGCTGGAAAGCTTCCAGTGGATTTGACGGATATCGTCTTGCGGTTGATAATCGCGCAGATCGAACACCTCGCTGGGATCGCTGCCTTTGCGGTTTTCATAGACGGTTTCCCCTTCCAGAATCCCATGCGGCATCTTTGTGATCTTTAACTGGACCGGCACTGACTGCGGATAAACCGTCAGGCTCTGGCTGGACAGCGGAGGCAATCGGAAAGCGCACAGACCGAACAGATCGCTGACCCACAGCGCCTGACAGCTCATTGAATATTCGCCGCAGCAATCCGGAATCCACTCGACCGCGGCCTCCCGTTTCTTATCCAGCGCAAAAACCGCGGATTGTTCTTGAATTTGTCCAATCAGATGATTTTCAACCGTCAGCTGAACATGCAGCTGGCCGGCGGCCAACAGGGGAAAACGATTGACGATTATGCGATAAAACGTTTTTTCTCCCCGCAAAATGCTGCCATCCAGACAGACCTCAAAGCGCATCCGTTTGACATCCAGAAATAACAAGATCGCCAGGACCGCCGGTAAACTCAGTCCCAGAAGCAGGATCAGAAACACAAGCCGGCTGCTGAAAAACCACGTCAGAAGCAGACAGGTCATTAAGAAAACGACGTAAGCACGCCGGCTTTTCTTCATGCCCAGGCGCCTCCCGGTTTCTGCGGCGGCGCAATTTCATCCAGGACCGCATTCATCAAAGCCTGCGGCATAATTCCTTCTACCCTGGCCTGCGGACGTAAAATCAGACGATGCGCACAGACGTCGTTAAACACAGCGCGGACATCCTGCGGCAGCGCGTAATTGCGGTCCATTAATACCGCATGGGCTTTGGTCATCTGCGTCAGCGCCAAAACACCGCGCGGACTCACACCCAGCTCAATCGCCGGCAGCTTGCGCGTCCGTTCGCACAGGCGGATCAGATAATGCAGCACATCGTCATGAATCCGAACGGAAGTCAGATAATTCTGCACTTCGCGGATATTCTCGCGGAGATCGGAAG
>NZ_CFQZWI010000086.1:0-12872 GCF_986127675.1 Holdemania sp.
GCTCTTCCGATCTTCCTCCTTCAATTCGTAAGCCTATAATACAAAAGGCTGAAATAAAACGCCAGAGATGAAAAGAAATTGTAAGAAAAAGGAAAGAAGTAAGTAGAGCGCGCAGCGTTGATCATGAATTCATGATTGCGTTTTAGATAAGGAATAAGATACAATGAAACAAAGGGGTGATCATGTTGTTTGGAATTTATCAGGATATTAAAAATTTGGTCTTGAAAAATCCTGAAAGTATTTTAAGTTTGATGGCATTAATTTTGGGTTTATTTCTGCCGGGGCTGCTTCAACTGTGTATCAATGAAAGGGAGCTGTTTCTGCTTTTGGATCCGATCCGCGTTCTGTTGTACGCGCTGACGTTTTCCGTCCCGATGTTCGTTATTTGTTTTGTTGAAGAAATATATTTCAGTGCTAAATACTCCGAGGAAGCAGTTATCCATGAATGCTGCTGGATTGCCGGTTTTGAGTCTTTGCTCAGCTTGAGTTGTCTTGTTTTAATGCATCATTATTTTTTTCAGCTTGATCTGTTGACGAAATATGGTATTTGTATGTTGATCGGCGCTTGTGTTATCGCATATTTTGGTAAAAAAGAAGGCAAGGAAAAAACAACTTACATTCAAAAGGAAACAAACGATAGCCGCCAGAAGGACAGCGAATCAACGCATCAGGACTGATCGCCAAAACGCCGCATTCAGAATGAAAAGAATACGATTCCACAAAGCCGCGGGAAAGCGGATTTTACCCTTGTGCAAAGCGTGAAATCGTGCTAAACTAGGGATAAATTCAAGGACCAAGAGGAACCTGGAACGGGATAAGTCAGAGAGGGAAGACAGTGGCTGAAAGCTTCCTTTATCACCCCCCGGCGACTGACACTTGCAAGAAGCGGCAGGGAACCAGCAGTAGCTGCCGACGAATTTCCGGCGTTATCGGAAAGAGGGCATGGAGCAATCCGTGAACTAAGGTGGTACCACGCAGTCAAAGCGTCCTTAGACAGGGCGCTTTTTTTGTGGATCGGCATCCCAAGGCAAGGAACTTGAAAATAGAAAAAGGAGGAATTGATGATGGAGAATTACCAGACTCCGCGCGGCACGCAGGATTTACTTCCGGAAGCGACGCGCAAGTGGCAGAAGGTTGAAGATTTGATCCGCAACCTCTGCGACGTTTACGGGTATGAGGAAATCCGCACGCCGGTCTTCGAGGACACGCGGGTTTTCAAACGGGAAAACGACAGCTCCGACATGGTCAATAAGGAAATGTATACGTTCTCTGTGCATGGCGAGGATTCGCTGACGCTCAGACCGGAAGGCACGGCCGGGGTTGTCCGCAGCTTCGTGCAGCACAAGATGTACGGGCGGCTGGAAATGCCGGCCAAGCTCTACTACATGGGCGAAATGTTCCGTTATGAACGGCCGCAGAAGGGCCGTTACCGCCAGTTCAACCAGTTCGGCATCGAAAACATCGGCATGAAAAGCCCGCTGATCGACGCCGAGGTGATCGCGTTGGGTTACAGCATCGTCAAAGCGCTGGGCTTAAGTCAGGTCAAGGTGTTGATCAACACGCTGGGCGACGATGAAAGCCGGGCAGCCTACCGGGGCGCGCTGCGCGAGCACTTCAAGGACAGCGTCGGTGAGCTGTGCGCAGACTGCCAGCGCCGCTATGAACAAAATCCGCTGCGGCTTCTGGACTGCAAGGTCGATAACGAACATCCAAGCATGCAGAACGTGCCGTCGCTGCAGCAGTATCTGACGCCGGAGTCGAAGGCATACTTCGATCAGGTGCTCGCCGCGCTGGACGCGTTGGAAATCCCTTATGAAATTGACGACAAGCTGGTGCGCGGCCTGGACTACTACACCCACACGGTGTTTGAGGTCGTTTCCACGCATCCGGAATCCGGCTCGCAGGCAACCGTCTTCGCGGGCGGCCGCTACGATGGACTGGTCGAGTATTTCGGCGGTCCGGAAATGTCGGGCGTCGGCTTTGCGATGGGTCTGGAACGCTTAATGATCCTGGCGGAGGCGGAACAGGTTGAGCTGGGCGAAGAAGCCAGTCTGGACGTCTACGTCATGGCGCTGGGCAACGTCGGAACGCTGCCGCTGGCGCTGGCAACCGAATGTCGCGCCGCGGGCTATCACACGGAATTCAACATCCAGCCCCGGTCGCTGAAAGCTCAATTCAAATCGGTGGACCGGCGCAAGGCCCGGGTTGCGGTCATCGCCGGTGAAAGCGAAGCCGCCAACCATCAGGTCAATGTTAAATTTATTGAACAACAGCGTCAGATTACGATTGATCAGGATGAGCTGATCGCGACGCTGGACGCTTATTTTCAGGCAGAAGGAGAAGAAGAAGCATGAAACGGACTCACAATAACGGCGAACTGCGCTTAGCCAACGCCGGAGAACACGTTACGGTCGTCGGCTGGGTTGCCCGCCGGCGTAATCTGGGCGCGCTGGTCTTTATCGACCTGCGCGACCGCAGCGGTATCGTTCAGATTACCGTGGATGAAAAACTGGCCGAGCAGGTTAAGGACGTCCGCAACGAATATATCCTGCAGGTCGAGGGCAAGGTTGTCGAACGCCAGGATAAAAATCCGAAGATGGCGACCGGAGAGATTGAAATCTATGCCGAAAACGTGAACATCGTCAACACGGCGGAAACCACCCCGATGATCATTGCCGAGGAAACCGACGCGCTGGAAGACACGCGCCTGAAATACCGTTATCTCGATCTGCGCCGTGCGCCGATCCAGAACAATCTGATCCTGCGTCACAAGGTCACGATGCTGACGCGTAATTATTTGTCCGATCAGGGTTTTATTGAAGTTGAAACGCCGATCCTGTGCAAATCGACGCCGGAAGGCGCCCGCGATTATCTCGTGCCGTCGCGGATTTTTAAGGGCAAGTTTTTCGCCCTGCCCCAATCGCCGCAGATTTACAAGCAGCTGCTGATGGTCGGAGGAATTGAAAAGTATTTCCAGATCGCCCGCTGCTTCCGCGACGAGGATCTGCGCGCCGACCGCCAGCCGGAATTCACGCAGATCGACATCGAGATGAGTTTTGTCGACGAGGAACAGGTCTGGACGGTTGTCGAAGGTTTGATGAAGGAAATCTTCCGCAATCTGAAAAACGTCGAACTGGACGCATTCCCGCGCTTAACGTATAACGAATGCATGGCGCGGTATGGCTCGGATAAACCGGACACCCGCTTTGACATGGAAATTCAGAACTTAAACGTGGTATTTAAGGATACGGAGTTCACGGTCTTTAAAAATGTCCTGGAACAGCCGAAGGGGATGGTCGGTGCAATCGTCGCTGCTCAGGCCGCGGATCAGTTCTCCCGCAAGGATATCGACAAGCTTCAGGAATTTGTCAAAATTTACGGGGCAAAGGCGCTGGCCTGGCTGAAAATGAGCCAAGGTGAATTGAGCGGATCCGTCGCCAAGGTGCTCAAGCCGGAAGAAAAGAACGCTTTGATCGAAACGCTGGGCTTAAAGGACAACGATCTGATCTTTATGATCGCGGATAAAGCGAAGGTGGCTCAGACGGCGCTGGGTGCGCTGCGTGTGAAACTGGGACGGCAGCTGAATCTGATCGACGAGAGCCGTTACAATTTCCTGTGGGTCACCAACTTCCCGATGTTTGAATACAGCGAGGAAGAACAGCGCTATGTCGCCGCGCATCATCCGTTTACCAGCCCGAATCTGGAAGATGTCGACAAGCTGATGAGCGATCCGGAAAACTGTTATTCCCGGGCGTATGACCTGGTGCTCAACGGCTACGAGCTGCTGAGCGGCTCGATCCGGATTCATGATCAACATGTCCAGGAGAAGGTCTTCGAGGCGATCGGCATGTCGATGGAGGAAGCCCGCGAAAAATTCGGTTTCTTCATTGACGCCTTCCGTTACGGCACGCCGCCGCACGGCGGCGTAGGCATCGGTCTGGAACGTCTGGTTATGATTCTGGCCGGTACCGACAACATCCGCGACGTCGTGGCGTTCCCGAAAACAGCCAGCGCGTCGGATCTGATGAGCGAGGCGCCGAACACCGTGGATGAAAAACAGCTGAAAGAACTGCACATCGCGCTCGAAAAATAAAACTTTCTATAAGTTTCCAAATGTCAAGCATTCATAATTAAAAAAATGCGTGCTATAATACTAATGCCTAAAGGGAACACATATATTTCCAACACTTGATATATGGGAATCCGGACGTTTCAGTTTGGTGTCGAAAACTCTGATTTATCAGGGGATCCTAAAAATCTGAACAGGGTACCCACCTGGCTTATAACCGGGAATCATATCAACCCTTTAGGTCACAAAGAAAGCCTTCCGACGAAGGCTTTTTTTGCGTGCTGATTGGGAGTCCGGCCAGAGCAGGAGTGGCTGATAAGAAGGATTCAGAGGGCGGACATCCGCTTGGAAGCCGGGTGATTTCAAGAGCTGCCTGTCCTTTCCAAGCCTAGAGAATTCTGCCTGCGCCGATCGGAGTTCTCCTCCTTTACATTTCAGGTAAAGGATGATATTCTACTTGTGGAATATGAACGGAGGAGGGTTACCGGATGGCGCTGAAACAAGGCTTGCTTGGATTATTGAATTATGGCGAGATGACCGGCTATGAGCTGGCGAAAGCGTTCAACGATTCCCTGTCGTTTTTCTGGCAGGCGCAGACCAGTCAGATCTACCGTGAGCTGAACCAGCTGGAAGCGGAAGGATTGCTTCATTCCCGGATTGAAGTCCAGACGGGCAAACCGGACAAACGGGTGTATGCGATCACGGCTCAGGGCAAAGCTGAACTGGACCGCTGGTTAGCGAGCGATCTGAGTACGGAAATGATGCCGACACGCAGCGAGGTACTGCTGCGGATCTTCTTTTCCGGCCGCCGTTCGCCCCACGAAAACCGGGAAATGCTTGAGCGGTTAGCGCAGGTCTACGAAGTTCGCCAGAGAGAGATGGAATCTGTCGCCGGTTTGATCGAACAGTATCAGGTGCTGACCCAGTCGCCTTCGGACGCGGTGGTTTGGGAAATGACCGCTGATTTCGGCCGGGCCTATACGCAGATGTGCCAAGACTGGATTGACCGCTGCATCGCGCGGCTGAAGGAGATTGAAAATGAAAATTCTGACGCTTAACGGCAGTCCCCGCGGCGCTGCCAGCAATACGTTTCAGCTGACACAGGCGTTTCTTGAGGGGCTGCGGCAGGAGCTGGAAAGTCCGCTGATCGTTAAAACAAGGATGATCAATGAGCTGAACTTAAGCCCGTGCCGGGGATGCTTCCGCTGCTGGACTGCGACGCCGGGCACATGTGTTATCCCGGATGCGATGGCGGAGGTGCTGGAAGAAATGCGGTCAGCCGATCTGATCCTGTGGAGTTTCCCATTATACTATTTCGGCATGCCGGGACCGGTGAAAACGCTGCTTGACCGCTGTCTGCCGCTGAATCTGCCCTGGATGGAAAGGGATGCGGACGGACGCCCGGTTCATCCCCGGCGTGATCAGAATGCCCCGATGAAATCAATCCTGATCTCTACCTGCGGCTTTACGACGATTGAGAACAATTACGAAGCGCTGATCCGGCAGTTTGATCTGGCCTTCGGTACCAGTCTTAAAATACTATGTCCCCAAGGCGAGCTGTTCGCTCATCCCGAGCTGCGCCGGCAGACCTCGGCGTATCTGATTCAGGTTACGCAGGCCGGGCGGGAATACGCCCGGACCAAAACGCTGTCCGACAGCACGCTGCGGCGCTTAAGCGAGCCGCTGCTGCCGGAAGAAACGTTTATCAGTCTGGCGAATGCCAGCTGGAATATCCAGAATCCAAAGGAACAGAACGATCCGCAGAAGACAAAAGTCCGCCAGGCTGAGCAGTTTACCCGCCAGATGGCGGCGCTGTATAATCCGGCGGCGTTTGATGGAAAAGAACGGGTATTTGAGATTTTCTATACGGACGTGCAGACCGGCTATCAGCTGACGCTGGGCAAGACCTGCGAACTCTGTCCATTGGGAACGAAGCCCTATACGACGCGCGTGGAAACGCCGTTAGAGGTCTGGCAGGCGATTGCTCGCGGCGAACTGCGGGGCGAGCAGGCGATGATGGAAGGCCGTTACAAAACGCGGGGCGAGCTGGCTCTGTTGATGGACTGGGACCGCTATTTTAGCGGCCCGGGGAATTCCATTCCCTCAGATTTGGAAAAAGGGAAGAAAAGGACCAACATGCTTCTGTTGATCCTGCCTTGGTGCTGCTTGTGGATGTTTCTGCCATTTTCCGCTTCGCTGGGCGCCAGCGCCGCGATTATGACGGCGGCGGGACTGGCGCTGGCTGGCAAAAAATGGACGCTGACGATCTATGACGGATTTACCGGCCTGTTGGTCGCGGCCTTCGCTCTGGCGGCGCTGCAGGGCGCTGATCTGCGCTGGCTTATCCCGCTTTCTTATCTGGCGTTCGGTTTGTTATGGCTGCTCTCCTGCCTGACGCCGATACCGTTAAGCGCGCATTATTCCAAGGAAAAATATCATGGCGATGCGGCGTATCAGAATCCTGTATTCATGCGGACCAATCTGATCCTGACGCTGGCCTGGGGCTTGCTTTACGCGGCGAGCGCGGGAGGAACATATGTGATCATGCGCAGTGCGGTTCCAGAACTGGCGGCGCTGATCAACACGCTCTGCCCGCTACTTCTGGGCTTGTTTACGCTCTGGTTTGAGAAAGCCTATCCAGCTAAAATTGCCCGCGGTTAGAATGCGGGTTTTTGATTGGGCGCTTTTGCGCATCGCAAAAGTATCTGAAATTGCGCTGGGAAAATGAATATGAAGTTTGTCTTCCGGGCGTGGCTGCGGCCAATAAAAAACTCCCCAAAGCGGGGAGCGTACAGATCAGAACTGAAGCAGGACGCCGACCGCTGCCGACAGGGCAATCCAGACGATCGGATGCTTTTTGATTTTCGTCGTTAAGAATAACAGCACGGCGAACAGAATAATATTTTTTAACGGAAACAGATCGATCAGACTGCCGGATGCCTGAAAGGCGCTCAGATTGATGACGGAAACGTTGACCAGATTCAGCGCGGCGCACAGGATCAGCGCGGCGACCGCTGGTTTCAGCCCTGTGAAGATCGCCTTGACGACCGGACTGTCGCTGAACTGCTTTAAGAAATGCGCGATGATGATGATAATGACGATGCTCGGCAGCACCAGTCCCAGCGTCGCAACCAGCGAACCGGGAATGCCGGCGGTGGTAAAGCCGGTGTAGGTCGCCATGTTGACGCCCATCGCACCCGGCGTTGATTCCGAGATCGCAATCATGTCGACCAACGTCTCTACGGTAAACCATGTGTATTTTTCCGCCAGCTGGTGTAAAAACGGGATGGTGGCTAAACCGCCGCCGACAGCGAACAGACCGATCTTGAAAAATTCAAGGAATAACTGAATCAGTAAACTCATGCCTTTTTCCCTCCCAGCTTATATTTTAAGAATCCAAATAAGCCGGCCCCCAGCGTGATGAAGACGACTGAAATGTTGGTAAACAGCGACAGCACAAACGCGAAGATAAACATCGCGACGCCGAAGCCGTCCTTGACGCCGTTTTTGATCAGCTTGTAGACGGAAGTCAGCACCAGGACGCACACGCCGACGCGCAAACCCGCCAAAGCATGCTGGACAATCGCCAGGCTCGCAAAGTTCTGGATGAACGCCGCGATGATGATAATGATGACCAGCGACGGGAAGACGAAGCCGAAGGTCGATACCAGCGCTCCCAGCACGCCTTTTTGATAATAGCCGATAAAGGTCGAAACGTTGACCGCAATGATGCCCGGCGTGCATTGACCGACCGCGTAATAATTGGTGATTTCATCGTAGGTCGCCCATTTTTTCTTCTCGACGATTTCCGATTCCAAAAGCGGAAGCATCGCATAGCCGCCGCCGAAGGTGAACAGCCCCAGCTTGCTGAAGGTTGCGAATAATTCCAAATAATCCCTCATGATTCTGCATTTCCTTTCTTAACCAGGTGACAAATGACCGGATAGTGATCGGATGGATATAATCCGTTGAAACAGGTGGTAATGGTCCGTGTTGAGCGAACGTCGAAATCCTCGCTGACATAAATATAGTCGATCGGCAGGCGATCTTCCTTTAACCGGCCCTTGCCATAATGCAGTGTGTTGAACGCTGCCGAGGAATCATAGACCGGTTTGAGCCGCAGCCGATTTTCCGGCATGATCAGAAGCTGCAGCGAGCGGCTGGACATCGTGGTGTTCAGATCGCCCATCAGGATTAACGGACAGGCTGTTTCCTCTTGAAGCCGCTGCATTTCATCAATAATCGTGCGGATTTCAAAGGTCCGGGTGTAGGCCAGCAAATGATCCAGATGGGTGTTGAAAACGCGGAAGACTTGTTCAGTTTCCAAATCTTTCAGCTGCGCCATCGTGCAGATCCGCGGAAAAACGCTCGTCCAGGTCCGGCTGCCGGCTTGATCCGGCTGTTTTGACAGCCAGAACGTTTTTTCCCCAAGCAGTTCAAAGCGATCTTTCAGAAACAAAATATCGGAATGTTCGTTCATGAACTGCCGCCGGCGATTGCGCGCCTGACCGACGAACTGGTATTGCGGTAAAAGCGCCTGCAGCTGTTCGCGCATCACGTCGCTTAATTCCTGGACGCCGATGATATCCGGCGAGGTGGAAGCGATCAGATTGCGGACATACTGCCGGCGGGTATCCCAGCGCAGATTCTTCCGTGTAAAGAACATGTCATTTTTTAAATTGAAGGTCATTACCTTTAAACAGGTCATTTCATCACCGCCGTTTTTCATTATACTCAAGTTTGCCGCGATTTACAAAGCAAAAGGGATGAAAGATTGTTTCTGAAAGAGTTTCACAAAAAGTTCACAGGCGCTAACCAAAAAAATTTATAGCTGAAGAAAATTTCTGATCGAATTGTAAGCGCTTAATCCTGCGCAAAATGTCTTCTATCACCTCCGTTGAGCGCGTTTTTCAGGTTTTAACCGAAATAACATTTAGACAAAGCGCGGGGAGTGTCCAAATGGAAATATTGACACGACTCTGGAATTACGCTAAAATGTGAATAGTCAAATTAAACGCTTACAAAGGGAGGAATTACACTTATGGAAATTGTAAATGTTCGTATTGACGAAAGATTGATCCACGGTCAGGTTGCAGCTGTCTGGACGAATACGTTAAACGCTACGCGTATCATGGTTATTGATGATATGGCAGCAAAAGATGAAATTCAGAAGATCGCGCTGAAGATGGCTTGCCCTTCAACGGTTAAACTGTCGATTCTGCCGGCTGAAAAAGCAGCGGAAAGACTGAAAAGCGAAGCTTATCCGACGGATCGGATCTTCATCGTTCTGAAAGGCCCGAAGACGATTAAGCAGGTTGCGGATGCCGGTTATATGTTCCCGGTTGTCAACGTCGGCAACATGTCCAACAAGCACGGTTCAACGCAGATCAAGCGTTCGGTCAGCGTTACGCCGGAAGATGTCGCTGCATTCAGAGAGCTGAATGACAGAGGCGTCAAGTTTACAGCGCAGATGGTTCCGACAGAAGAAAAAATCGACTTCATGCCGCTGATCAAAGACCTTTAATCAGGTAAAACTGTAAATTAAAATCAGGAAGAACAGTCGCGTTTCGGGACGAGCGATCGCCGGGGCGGCTGTTCTTTTTTTGTTTGTTCGGACATTTTCAGAAGGCTCCAGGATACAACGCAGGACTTTGACAGTCAGGGCTGGATCTGTATAATGTAAACAGAGGACGTCTGAGCATCGCTCAGGCGGATAGAGGAGTGGGAAGAAATGAAAGTTTTGGCGAGTGATTTTGACGGGACATTATTCTTCAAAGGGACGTTCAAGCCTGAGGATCTGCGGCAGATTCGGGCGTTCCAAGGGCAGGGACACCGCTTCGGTTTGTGCACCGGCCGGCCGCTGCCCGGGGTAACCGAGCCGATTCGCGGCGTTTTGCGCTGTGATTTCATGATTCTGAGCAGCGGAGCGCTGATTCTGGACGATAAAGGAAGAATAATTTATAAAGCCTGTATTGATCATGACACCGCTGTTCAGGTTGGGCGGATGTTTGACTCAAAGCTGGATTTTTACTATCAGACCTGCGAAGGCACGTATTGCCAACGGCTGCCGGACGGTCAGATTCCGGCGTCAGCGTCGATTTTAACCGCGATTCCTTACCGGATCTTTACCCGCTTAAGTGAGTTGCCCAGTGATATTTACGGATTATCCTTGTATGCCAAAACCGACGATTACGCCCGGCAGATCGCGATGAAGATCAATACGCAGTTTCCCTCGCTTGCTGCATTTCAAAATGAGGAATGGATCGACGTCGCCCCGCGCGGTTGTTCCAAGGGGAAAGGCATTGAAATCCTGAAGTCCCATTTGGCGTTGGATACGATAGCCGGCATCGGCGATTCCTATAATGATATTCCGCTATTGCGGACGACGTCGCCAAGCTTTACGTTTCATTCCTCCCCCGCCGCAGTGAAACAGGAAGCGCAGATCGTAGTGAATTCGCTGGCTGAGGCGGTTGCGATTTTGATGCGCCAATAAATTCTCATTTCAGCGCATCATCCGGGAAGAAAGCGTCGGAAGAGAAAGGCTGTCAAATAAAAAAATCCGCGGATCTGCGGATTTTCTGTTTATTTCTCTTTTTTCTGCATTTGTTCTTTGATGATGGTCAAAGCCTTGGGCGGAACTAAATGCTTATCGCCGCTGTAGGTGATGACGGTAACGAAGGCCATCGGCATCTTTTTCTTTTCAAAGTCCTTGATGCTTTTATATCGCACGACTTTGCCGCGGTTGATAAAGGCGCTGTTGCTGTAATAGAACTTGTACTGGATGTTGGCCATGAAGAATTCCGCCAGAAACAAAAAGAAGATCAGAACGCCCAGCGCGACGGTCGTGTAATCCTGAATGGTATACCCGTAAATTCCGGAAAGTACGCCCAGAATCGACAGGACGATATAGGCGATTTTCGGCCCTTTGGAAAAATCCATGCACTGATATTTGGAACTGATTCCCCCCGCCGCGGCGATCGCTTCGCGCGCGTCCTTTAATTCTTTCATTCGCGAGGCGAAGATCAACACCGCCACCACGGTTATAAACGCTACAATCCACATGCTTTTCTCACTCCTCAATTTATTGCTTTCTGTTTTTCCTTTCCATTATAACAAAAATCCAGGAAAAAACGAGGAAAAATGCAGAATTGTCGCGCATCGGTTATGATTCGTGGGAAGAGGGAGGGAAAGAAAACCGGATCAGTTGAAGGCTGGCCGCTGATTTGAAGGCTGTCATGAATCTGAGATAGTCTCGAGGGTTTTCAAGACGTGCTGTTCTGGGTGTCGTCACCGCTTGAAATACGTTGAGCAACAGTTTCTCAGGTTTTCCCTCGGTTTCCGCTTCACAAACCCGCATCGCTTTGATTCTATTGTCCGCTTGAACTGACTTGGAAAAAATAAAAGTCATTCTACCCCAGCGGATATCCGCGGCTCAACAAAATCCTGCATGATTGATATTGTATAAAAGGGGAAATAACTCCCCCATGGGAAAATGATGAACCATTATCCGCAAAGTGAAAAGAACGTTTATGGGATGCTTAACGTTCTCTTTCGAAATAAGCTTCAATTTTGCGTGTATTCTTTTTGAATGTTGAAAAAGGTCGGACATCACAGATTTCAATAATGGAGAAGGACATGGCCGGGTTCCATAAAGCGAAATGAAAAGGAAAGGACAGACGAATTAAGTTCGGCTTGTTCAGCGGTGGTTAGAGCCGGAATTTTTCCGTTTCTGAACCGTATAAAATAAACAAATGGCAACGTTGAATCAGAATTGACAGAGAGCCTGATCTCGCTGTTTCTGATCGGTGACGCTGCTTAGAACCCGATTCCGCAGCGGCTTTTCCAAGTTCAAGTGTCTTGAACAGTCCCATTGTTTTTTTACGAAGGGGCATGCGGTTTCAGCAGCGCTTTTGGATTCTGGTCGAATTTTGAATGACGAATACAGGGAATTTTGTTATAATGAAACGCAAGAGGTGAAGAACATGGAAGAAATGAGAGCGAAACTGTGTCGGATCGCCGATTTGCCGCAGTCGGGGAAGCCGGTCGTTTCGATTAATATCAAGCCGTATGTTTCGATCATCGTCTGCATTCTGGTCGGAATTTTGATGATCGCCGCGCAGTTTGTCTGGATTGTAGGCGCCATTCTGATCATTGTGGCACTGCTGGTTTTATGGAAAACGCCGGATTACACCGTGCTGGAAGCCTATCCTGATTATTTTGTGGTTTATACCCGGGGCGACGAGGAGTTTTGTCAGATGGTGCGCTGGGATGAGGTACAGGAATGGGTGTTCCGCCAGGGCAAGGCCGGCATGGATATGCTGGTGATTCGCGTCAGTGAAGAAGAATTTGTATTCATCAACGCGTACAGCAGTACGAAACTGGTGCATTGCTTTAATAAGTTTATTCCGGATAAGGAAGCGCATCGGCAGCAGCAAGCGAAGATGAAGAACTCGCCATTCAAGTGGCCAAAGAAGTGGGGCAGAAAGTAATAAACGGACGCTCGCGCAAGCGCGTTCGCTGGAGGTTATTATGAATATTGATGATTTGATTATTAAATATGGTCTGACGATCGGCCGCCGGTTTACCCGCAAGGAGAAGAATTTCTTCTGCAACGAGATCGGCAAGGATTTCCAGGCGCTGGGCTATTCCGTGCGCGGGGCGATCGGAAAGAAAAAAAGAACCAGGGGGATGAATTTGATGATCGGCAACGTCGGCAAGGCGAAGACGATCTTCGTCGCGCATTACGACACGCTCAATCACGATTTCGGCAATCCGATCCGCTATTTTCCGCTGGATGGCAACG
>NZ_CFQZWI010000087.1:0-12212 GCF_986127675.1 Holdemania sp.
CTCATAAAAACATCCCCTGTAAAAGGATCGTTCAGAACACTTTCAGATCAGATTTTTTCGGTTGATCAATCAATTTCTCCATTTCAATGACAATATCAAAATATTGTTCCTGAAACTTGACTTGCTCCATGATTTCTTCTTTGGATAAGGTTTGTTCCCTGGGAACCACAACCCATTTTTCTTCCACATCGTCTTTTCGGTGAATGATCGCGATGATTTTTCCCGTAAACACATTCACAGGTTCATCAACGCCTAAAATGTACGCGTCCTGGTCTTCCCCGTCGGGCGCGGGGATCCCCTGGATATAACCATAATTTACCGGATAGATCAGATCCGGATACTTTGGATGGCGCGTTCCCATTTTTCGATCGACTGTGACCGTGACAATTTGTCCAAGCATCTTTTTCTCCTGTTCTGATTTTCTCATTCTTACGTTAATGATTTTATTATAAAGGATAAAGAGGGACTTTTGATCATTTTTCTGATTATTCCGCAGCGGCTGCCCATTTGTTCATTCTCAAGACTTCATCAGAATGAAAACAAAAATCAGGCAAAAAACTTCGTTAAAATGAAAACATAAAAAATTACCGGAATAAACTGCCTGTTTGCCTGCCGTGGACGCTTGTTAAACATGATAAAATGGAAAAAAAGAATGGAGTAATCAATGATGGAATCTTTAAATCGTCAAAATCATCCCCGGCCGCTGCGGCCGGTGCGCATTCTTCAGTTCGGCGAAGGAAACTTCCTGCGGGCCTTTGCCGATGATTTCATTTCTCAGCTGAATGAGAAAACCGATTTCAACGGCGGCGTCTGCGTCGTTCAGCCAAGGCCGCATGGGCGGGTCAGAAACTTAATGGAACAGGACGGGTTATACACGCTGCTTTTAGAAGGAAAAAAACAAGGCACGGCAACGCGTGAGATGCGAATCATCGACGTGATCGAACAGGGCATCGATCCCTACACCGATTACCCAGCGCTTTTACAGCGCGCGGCGGATCCGCAATGCCGCGTGATCATCTCAAATACCACCGAAGCGGGAATCGCCTATACAGACGAAAACGTGACCCTGGACGTCTGTCCGCAAAGCTTCCCCGGCAAAGTTCTGGCCGTGCTGAAGCATCGCTTCCAGTCGTTAAAGGGCACGCCGGAAAGCGGCATGGATATCGTGTGCTGTGAGCTGATTGAACGCAACGGCGACACGCTGAAAGAAATCGTCTGCCGCAAAGCCCGCGAACAAGGCGAACCGCAGGCTTTTCTGGACTGGATTGAGAACGCCAACCGATTTTACAATACGCTGGTTGACCGCATCGTACCGGGCTATCCGAAAGATCAGGCGGCGGCGCTGGAAGAACAGCTCGGCTATCACGATGCCTGTCTGGTCAAGGGTGAAATCTATCACAGCTGGGTAATTCAGGGCGATCCCGCGCTGCGCTCCGTGCTGCCGCTGGATCAGTTAAATCAAAACATTATCTTTACCGACGATCTGGCCCCTTACCGCGACCGCAAAGTCGCGATCCTCAACGGCGCGCATACCGCGATGGTTCCCTTAGGATTACTGGGGGGACTGGAAACCGTAAAGGAAACGGTTGAAGATCCGCAGATTCGCCGTTTCCTTGAAGCCTTTTTAAAGGAAGAGGTATGGCCTTCGCTCAATTTCAGCGAAAGTGAATTAAAATCCTTTACTCACGACGTTTTTGAACGTTTTGAAAACCCGGATATCCGCCACGAGCTCATGAGCATTTCGCTCAATTCAATCGCCAAGTTCAATACCCGCGATCTGCCGGCGATGCGGCATTATTACGATACGCATAAAGCGCTGGCCCCCCATGCCTGTTTCTCGCTCGCCGCGCTGATCGTCCTTTTGAGCCGGCGGAAATCAGACGGCACGCCGTTGATCAGCGAAAGCCCGGAAGTCCTGGCCTGTTGGCAAAACTGGGATGAGCGCCAGCCGCAGGCAACGATCAGCGCGCTGCTCCAGCTGCCGCTTTGGCAGGGCAAATTGGCAGCGATGAACAACATCACGGAACGTTTGACTGAAATCATCCGTTCGCTCACGACGCTCGGCCTTCGCGAAGCGTTAAAAAAGGAGGGACTTGCATGAAGAAAACGCTGCACATCCAGCCGAACGACAATGTGATCGTCGCGCTGGAACCGTTATCCGCCGGAGAAATCATCAACGGAATCACCCTGCTGGACGACATCCCCTCCGGTCATAAATTCGCTTGTGCAACAATTCCAGACGGTCAGCCGGTCATCAAATACGGCCAGCCGATCGGTCAGGCCACCGGTGACATTGAAGCCGGACACTGGGTCCACAGTCACAACCTGAAAACCCGGCTGTCCGGAACGCTTGATTACCAATATGATCCGGTCTGTGACCCGATTGTCAAACGTCCCCAGGGGCGTTCCGTCATGGCCTACCGCCGCGCCAACGGCAAAGTCGGAATCCGCAACGAGCTGTGGGTGATCGTCACGGTCGGCTGCATCGGCGATACCGCCCGCAACATTGTCAACGCCTTCCGCCAGCGTCATCCGTTGGATGATATCGACGGGATCTTCACGTTTAATCATCCGTTCGGCTGTTCGCAGATGGGACAGGATCATCGCAACACTGTAAAAATTTTACAGGACATCGTCACCCATCCCAATGCCGGGGGCGTGCTCGTGCTTGGTTTGGGCTGTGAAAACAATCAGCTGAAACCGTTTTACGACACGCTGGAACAGATCGATCCGGAGCGCATCCGCTGCCTGAACTGCCAGGACGTTGAAAATGAGGTTCACAGCGCCGTGGAGCTGCTCGAGCAGATTTATCAGGTCATGCGCCATGATCAGCGCGAAGCCTGCGATCTCAGCGAATTCTCCTTCGGTTTGAAATGCGGCGGTTCCGATGGCTATTCCGGGATCACTGCCAATCCGCTGCTGGGGCGGTTCTCCGATCTTCTGTCCAGCTACGGCGCGAATATCGTGCTCAGCGAAGTCCCGGAAATGTTCGGGGCGGAACAGCTGTTGATGAATCGGGCCGCTGACCGGGAAACGTTTGATAAACTCGTCGCGATGATCAACCGCTTTAAGGATTATTTTCTGTCCAATCATCAGGTTGTCTATGAAAATCCATCCCCGGGCAACAAGGCTGGCGGCATCACGACGCTGGAGGAAAAAAGTCTGGGCTGCATCCAGAAAGCCGGAACCGCGCTGATCCGCGATGTGCTCGACTATGGCGAGCCGATCCAGAAAAAAGGTGTCAGTCTCATGTATGGGCCAGGCAACGATCTCGTGTCAACCACGGCGCTGGGCGCCAGCGGCTGCCAGATCGTGCTGTTCACGACCGGCCGGGGTACGCCGTTTGGCGGGTTCATTCCAACTTACAAAGTTTCGACCAACTCCGAACTGGCGGCGAAAAAGCCGCACTGGATCGACTTCAACGCCGGAATCCTGACGGAGGGCGTCACGCTGGACGAGGCGGCAAGCCAGCTGGTCGAAGATCTGATCGCCGTGCTGGAAGGAAAGAAAACACGCAATGAAATCAGCGATCTGCGCAGCATCGCAATCTTCAAACAGGGGGTAATCTGTTAAATGGATGTCATTCTGTATGGCCTGATCACCGTTCTGTTGGCGTTGGCTGTGTTCCAGGCGTTCCGGCTGCACAAGCATTATACCAAAACGCTGTATCCGGCGTTATTCGCTAACTATCTTGAATACTTCTGGCGCTATCAATTCCGCCAGAACCTGTCCGTCAGCAGCTGGCTGAAACAGGAGCTGGGCTTCCACCGGCTGCTTTACAATTCCGTGCTGGATCAAAATGGACATGTCGCCCAGACCTATGTTACCCTGTTGTGCACCCGCGGCGCCTTCGTAATCCGCGACGTCCGCAGCGAAGGTCAGATCAGCGGCAAGCCGAACGACAAGCACTGGATCGTCAGCCGCCCGCAGACGGAAACGACAAAAAACTTCCGGATTCCCAATCCTGCCGACGGACTGCGTCAACATTGCCAATATCAGCGTCAGGCATTGGGCGGCGTGGACTGCGCCGGCCTCTGTGCCTTTCCCGACGCCGCGGATCTGACGCATGCCCGAAGCGAGTTTGCACTGCTGCATTACAAAGACGTCGTCAGCTGGATCAAAGACCAGCCGGAACAAATGAGTGAGCCGCAGATTCTGACTGCATTTGAAAACGTATCGAAGAAATAAACAGGACTGCGCGGACAACGCGTTTCGTGTTCCGCTTGCTTCTGTCAACCACGCCGGCCGTGGATCAGCCTGATTGCCTCAGGTTTTCGTCTTGGCCGTATGGTTCATCGGAATAGTTTAAAAGGAGAAAATACACATGGCATTTATTTTACTGGGCCTCGGTCTGGCGTTGGTGATCGCTTCCAAGATCTTCTATAACAAGCGCTGCGTCGCCGGTCAGGGCATCCCCTATAATCAAAAGGAAAAGCTGACGCTTTACTGTGGTTACCTCCTGTTGGGAATCGCATTTCTTCTGGCGGTATTCAATTTAGCTTAACCTTCCGTGTCTCTTCAGGACGTTCCCGCACCGCTTGGGAAACGTCTTTTTTTGTCTGAATTAGACAAACCGGCTCCGCTGTATTTGCGGTTTAGCCGCAATTCTGATATACTGGCTATCAGTTTAGGAGGATGATTATGGCATCAGATCCCGGCGGTAACGCCATCGCCATGCAGCTGTTGCTGCTGGTACTTCTTACGTTAGTCAACGCGTTCTTCGCAGGCGCGGAAATGGCTATCGTTTCCGTGAATAAAAACAAAATTAAAATGCTGGCCGAGAAAGGAAACAAAAAAGCCCGGTTGATCGAAGGACTGTTTGACGACTCGACGAAGTTTCTGTCTACTATTCAGGTAGCGATCACCTTTGCAGGCTTCTTCTCCAGCGCCTCCGCCGCCACCGGCATTTCGCAGGTGCTGGGCGGATGGATGGCACAGTATGGCATCCCGTACAGTTCGACGATCGCGGTGGTGCTGGTCACGATTATTCTTTCCTACTGCACGCTGGTCTTCGGTGAACTGGTGCCCAAGCGCATCGCACTGCAGAAAGCGGAGCAGTTCAGTTTGATGTGCGTACAGCCGATCTTGGTGATCTCGCGCGTACTCTCGCCGTTTATCAAGCTGCTTTCCCTGTCGACCAACGGTTTCCTGCGGTTGTTGGGAATGAAGACGGAAAATCTGGAGGAAGAAGTCAGCGAGGAAGAAATCCGTTCGCTGGTCCACAGCGGCCGGGCCAGCGGCGTCTTTGACGACACGCAGACGGAAATGATCGATTCGGTTTTCACCTTTGACGATAAAACCGCACGCGACGTCATGGTTCCGCGTCAGGAAGTCGTGATGCTCGACATGGACGAGCCCGTTCGTCCGCAGTTGAAAGCCCTGCTGAGCACGCGTCTGAGCCGGTTTCCGGTGTACCGCGAAAACAGCGACAACATCATCGGCATTTTGAATATAAAAGATTTAATGATCGCGATCAGCGAAGGCGACACCGATCAGTTAAAACTGGAATCGCTGCTGCAAAAGCCTTATTTTGTCCCTGACAGCAAGCCGACAGCCGAACTGTTCCGGGAAATGCAGAAGACGCAGTACCGGATGGCGATCCTGATTGATGAATTCGGAGGATTCAGCGGAATTACGACGACGGAAGATCTCGTCGAGGAAATCGTCGGCGATCTGCATGACGAATATGAACAGGAAGAACCGGAGCTGATTCAGTTCAATGCCAACGAATATCAGATCGACGGATTGATGAATCTGGACGAACTGAACAAAGCACTGGGCTTCAAGCTGGAAACCGAATATTACGATACAATCTCCGGTTATCTGATCGAGCAGCTCGGGCAAATTCCGCAGCCCGATGAACATCCGCAAATCCAGATCGGCAATCTGCGCTTCACCGTACAGTCGATGGAAGGCAAGCGGATCGGCAAGATTCATCTGACACTGTTGTCCGATTCAAAGACGGAAAAAACCGCCGCTGAATCAGAAAAAGAAGTTCGCTGAACAACGGCGGACTTTTTTATTCCGCTCATTGCATAAAACCAATCCGCATTCAATTTCCAGAAAGTCAGACATTTCGAAAAAAACAGGTCAAAACTCCCTGTTCTCTGTGCTATGATGAATACAATCGGAATTCAGATTGAAAACCGTAAAGAAAGAGGGTTAGCCAATGATTCTGTCCGACAAAACATTGCAGGCCATGCTGAGCGCCGAAACATTGAAAATTACACCGCTGGATCCCAACCAGATTCAACCCGCCAGCGTGGATATCCGTTTGGGAAATACTTTCAGCGTCGTTGAGGATTCCCCTTCCGGGATGATCAACATGGAAAACGAAATCCGTTATAAAACGATCACCTGCGACACCTACATCCTGCTTCCAAATCAATTTGTGCTGGCGACGACGCTGGAGTTTTTCGATCTGCCTGACGATCTCACCGCTTTTGTCGAAGGCCGCAGCTCGTTAGGCAGAATGGGCCTGTTCATTCAGAATGCCGGTTGGGTTGATCCGGGCTTCAAGGGTGAAATCACGTTAGAGCTGTATAACGCGAACCGCTGCGCGATTGAATTAAAGGCCGGCAGACGGATCGGGCAGCTCGTGTTCGCGAAAATGGATGCGCCTGCACTGAATCCGTATAACGGGAAATACCAGGGGCAGAAAGGCGCAACCGGATCGCGCGTGTTCCTGGATCATGAAAATCGTTTTTAAATAAAGCAGAGCTCGGGAAAAACGGGAATCTAGCCTGGAGGAGTTATCCGGCAATTCGATTCCCGTTTTTATTTGTTTTCTTGTTTTTTTGTTTATGGAAGGAAGAGGCAGCGGCTTCTGATCGAGAAATCTCCGCATTGCTTTTTTCCCGCAAATGCGAATGATCCGAAGAACGGGAACAGAAGGCTTATGCCTGCGCCGTATTCAGCTTTGCCACGATCTTCGCCAGCGTATCGTCTTCCCCGACATTACCGGGAAAGATCACAACGGGCAGCTCGGGAAACCGGCTGGCACGATCACAGCGAATCACGCCGATTCCCGGTTCAATCTGGCCTGATACCCATTCCCGCCTGACCCGAAGTCCCCGCGTCAGACAATCGCTGGACGTAATCCCGCCTTTGGTGATCATAAACCGCGGCCGCACATTCAGCTGTTCAACAACCCGGATGAACTGATCGTTGATCGACTGCGTCAGCCGCAGCTGATCCTCCGCGCTCCCCTGCGGCAGATCCACGCGTTCCCGCCGCGTCTGCAAAACTACCGTGATTCCCTCCGCCAGTTTTTGGTTTACAAGTCTGGCGCAGCGCTCGCTTTCTTCCATCAGCGAGCCCTGCAGGATCTGATGTTGATCAAAGACGATCGTTTCCAGGCATAAATTCTGGCGCAGCACTTCCAGCTGACGCGACGTTTTCTGGACATGCGAGCCTGCGACGATCAATCCGCCGTTGTGATTCTGCGGCTGCACGCAAACCCGCGGATCCAGCAGCGGTTTGTCATCCTGCTGTGCAAAGAGTTTACAGAAAGACGCCGCGGTCCGAAACAGGAATACCTTCTCTTTCAGCACCGTCTTTAATGGTCGGATCAACGCGCGCAGATCGTCATCCGTTTCCGCGTTGACAATGATCTTCTGAAAGCCGTGCGCCTGCCGCAGAATTCGCATAATTGCCGCTTCATCATGATTTCGCAGTATTTCCAGGGAAATTGACAGGCAGGAGACAGCCGGATAGCGTCCCTGGGTCTTTTCTTCCACATACACTTTGAGATCGCTGGCATGAAATCCAAACGTCTTATCCTGGGCAAATTCACTTTCCCCGACGGGCAGCCATTGTCCTCCCTGTTTCAGATAATGGATATCGTTCCGCGTGATTCGCATCCCCTGCAGATATGGACACAGAATTTCTCCCTCCACCTCAATTCCATGCTCGCTGAGTCCTGCGCGAACCGTTTCGGATTCCAGCGGATAATGCCCCCGCAGGGTTGAATCCGAGCGCAGTACCAGCCAAAAAGGAATGTTGCTTCGACGGGACGCCGTGATCAGATTCTGCGTCAATTCCCGCAGCAGGCAGCGCGCGGCTTCCGGCTTGAGCGCACGGGTGTTGGTCAGGATATAGACCATCGCCTCACTCTGCTGCAGGAGGTTTTCACAGGCTTCTTCCTCCCACGATGTATATACCGCGACGTCATGAACCATCTGAATCCCGGTCGGATCGTCATCGAGCACGACGATCTTAGGTGCTTTGTCAACGAAAGAACTCATGCCTGCTGCGCCAACATCTGCTTGACGCGTTCCACCGCTTTACGCGGGCTGGTCAGCACCGGCTTGGAAATTCCCTCCAGATAGGGAAGCATCACCGTCATGCTCCCCTGAGCCAAAACGATCACATCGCACTCCTGCTCGGCCTTTTTAATTTCTTTCAGCACGAGTTCATTATGTTTTTCCTGATTCTTCTCCTTCATCAAAATATCCAGTGCCCCGGCAACCAGATACTCCTTCATTTCCACGGCTTTGCCTGCTTGCCGTGCTTTTGTACGAATCAGATTGCAGCTTGGTTTCATCGTTGAACCCACCGTAGCGATCACGCCGATTTTCGTTCCCAGCTGCACCGCTTCCTCGGCCATCGGCTCGTCGATCTTAAGCAGCGGGCAGGTTACAGTCTGCTTCACAATATCCGCGCTTTCACCCACGGATGAGCATTGGTTCAGAATCAAGTCCACGCCCATCGACTGCGCCGCCTGACCATACAGGCACATCCTTGAGACGATGCCCGGCGTGATTCCATTATTGCGCTTGACCTCCTCCAGTAAACTGTCGTCAATGATGTTGATCATCTCCACCTCCGGCAGCAACTCCGCAAACAAGGCTTTCAGCTCGTTAAGCGAAACCGGACTGGTATGAATAACTGCGACTTTCTGCATAATAATCTCCTCCTTTATGCTTTGTCTTCATTTTACAGGAAAGCTGAATTTTCAGAGTAAAACAAACGGTCAGAATAATCATTGCTTTTTTCACTTGTTTTGGTTTTTTTATGTTTCTTGCATGGCGAGCAATGGATTACTGAAAACCAGGCGCAAAAAATCCGGCAGATGAAAGACAACCTGTTTTTCATTCCTTCCATTCCCGCGGCAATCCTGTTTAAGCATAAAATTATCTTCATTTTCCAGGGTTGAATTGTGTCTGTTTGAGCCGATTATGGAAAAACGAAAAGACGATTCTATCGGAACGGGCATCCGCAATGTGCCGCTTTCCATGTGTAAGTTGGCGCTGAAGATCAATATCCGCCTAAAGGAAATGATAAAAAGATTATTCGCAAAGCTAAAAGAACGCGAACAGTTCTCTTAAGGGTCTCTTGCGGAAATCAACTTTTCTTTGTCTGTGGTCTTTTTAACCCTATCTGGCGAAATCAGGTTTTGTTTCTGTTTCCAGTAAAGTTCAATCCAAAGAAAGGACAAATGGATTCAGTCACGGTTGTCTCAGCGAACAACGCTTTTCTTCTTGCAGCTTCGCCGAAAAGTCACTTTCTTACGAAATTCTTCATAAGTTTTTCCGATTGTTTTTAAATAAATCTGATATACTGTATTTACAAACGCAAATATGCTGCACAGGAGGTTTACCTTATGAATGATCATGAAGAATATGATCCGATACTTATGTTTTTTATCACCTTCTTTTTTGGAGTCTTTGGCGTTCACCACTTTATTCGCCGCCAATATGGCTTGGGAGTTTTATACTTCTTTACATTTGGGGTCATGGGAATCGGCTGGCTGATTGATACGATCCGCGCCTTCATTACAATGTTCAAAACAAACAGCGAACCGCAAAATGACGGAAGACATTGCCGTCAGTGCGGACGACGTCTGGAGCCGAACCGCGAATCCACCTTATGTCCGCATTGCGAGGAACAAATGGAGCAGGATTATTTACAAATCTCCAAACACTTCACCCGCGTCATCGACGAAGTGGAAAAAGGCCAGCCGCATTTAGAGGATTACCTGCGCCGTTTTGATATTCTGAATAAAGACGTTGAACAGATGTGGGATCTGGCGCAGGACATTGACGTTGAACCTCCGTTTCATCAGAGCGATCTGCGGCAGGCGATGGACCGCAAATTCGCTGAAGCGGTCAGTACGCGGATCTCCATGGCCTTGGAAAAATCCCAGATCACAATGGATACTGTCAAATTGAAACAGGAGCTGATGACGCTGACCGAGGAATTGATCGACTGCAAATACCATTTTCCGAAATATGCCGGACTGATTAATCCCATGATTGAAAAGACGAAGGAAACGTTGAACAAAATCTGAAAGACAAGTAAGAAAGACGGCTGCTGAGTCGTCTTTTTCTTATGAATTTTGCTAAAACCTTTGACATCCCGATATGGATCCGCTATAATATAAAAGCACTTGGAGAATTGGCCGAGTGGTTTAAGGCACCATCTTGGAAAGGTGGCGAAGTGGCAACGCTTCCGTGAGTTCGAATCTCATGTTCTCCGCCATGTGTAAATAAAGGCTTAACCAAGCCTTTTTTCTTTATTTTCTTAAGTTTTTTTCAACAACTCTTAAGAATCAGTACCGCCCTTTTGTGTTATGCTAGGGATAGTTTCAAGAAGGAGGGATTCCCTTTGGATTTCATGATTATGGAATGGATCACACAGGTGTTCCAATCTCCGGCCATGACGGCGGTCATGCGCTTTATTACCGGCTGGGGAAATTTAGGCGCATTGTGGATTTGCTTCGCATTTTATTTTTACTTTATTAAGAAGGATCGTCAGACTGCCGCCTTTCTGCTTCTGGCCATCGTGCTGACCTGGTCGTTAAACGATTTAGTAATTAAACAGCTGGTCGACCGGCCGCGGCCGTTTATGACGCATGCCGAACTGCCGGCTCTGATTGCGATGCCGACGTCCAGTTCGTTTCCATCAGGTCATACCGCGACTTCCTTTGCGGCGATGATGATTCTATTCGCTTATGGCGGCCCTTATAAATGGATGGGATTAGGCGGAGCTGTTTTAATCGCCTTCTCACGGATTTACCTGCACGTGCATTACCCCTCGGACGTTCTGGCAGGCTGTCTTGTCGGTCTGTGTATCGGCGCCTGGCTTGTCCGATTGATGAAGCAACGCAGCGTTAAGCTCACACCGGCCGACGGGGAAAAGTGTTAATTTCTACTTGATTTCACTCTGGGGATCAGATATAATAAATAAGCACATGAATTCCCCAGGTGGCGAAATTGGTAGACGCAAACGACTCAAAATCGTTCGGTAGTGATACCATGCCGGTTCGAGTCCGGCCCCGGGGACCACGAAAAAGACAATCAGACGAAAGTCTGATTTTTTTGTATTTGAACCTTAGCGGTGATAACTGACGATTTTTGAGCTTATCCAGCACCTGCCTCGGCAGAAAAGGAAATATCAGATGCAGGAAATAGCCATCTTCATAAATAGAAAGTCCAACAGGATGATTTCAACGTCAGAATCACTATTTTTTTCATGAATCACATTTCAGATCAGCGTCCTCTAATCTTATCAATTTAACGTTCTTAATATGACTAATGTTATCCCTGTTTTCTTAACTTTTTATGAACTTGGATCCCTTCCCGTCTTATTTTTGTTATACTTTAGATAAATAATGTATTCTGCTTAATTTCAGGAGGTGTTTCAATGAAGAATTCCGGTACTGTTCTCCTCTGTGCATTTCTGCTTGCTGCTTGCGCCGTCGACAGGAATAACGCCGCCCCTCAGGTTCAGCTTGACGAATCTTCCGCTTCTGCTGATCTGCAGGCTTGTTCCTATACCGACGCCTATGCCCAACTGGATCCGGATTCGATTCAAATTCAGAATCTGCTTTTGGAATTTGTCCCTGACGCGCTGGATCAGGATACGCTTATTCAGGCCAGCACCGATGTCGTTTTAGCGACAGTTTGTTCCATTGAGGGAGGAAGCACCGTTCATGAGATCAAACATAAGATTGTTCTGCCTTATACTTATGGCACTCTGACAATTCTCAAAAGCCTGAAAGGTGATCTTTCTGCCGGTCAAACGATCCATTTCACACGTTCTGGCGGTATCATCGCTTACGAAGAATATCTTCAAACCTTAGAGCCCAGTCAAAGGAACGCTGTGGCATCAGCCACTGAAAAACCTGCTTATATCAAGCAAAAAGTTTCCGAAGATATCGACATTGAAGTTGGAAAGTCCTATTTAGTTTATCTGTCTGACGATTCATA
>NZ_CFQZWI010000088.1:0-12129 GCF_986127675.1 Holdemania sp.
TAAGACCCGCATTTTACTTATTTCTAACACCTTAGTTCCCTGCCGTTTTCTCAATTAAAAATGAGTCCCATTTCTGGAACTCATCTGCGTCTTTCTTGTTTCGGTTTTTCTCTCACCAACACTATTTTTGAAAGAGCCAAAAAAACCGCCTTGTTTAAAGCGGTTATTTAATATTTCTGCATTGAATAAACTTATTTAATCTGAGCGGTAGGAGCTGAACCGAAAATTCGTTTTATCCGTCCGGATGTAGGTTCTGGTAAACTCCACAATCCTTCCGCTGCGTTCACGCCCGGTGTACTCAAAGCAGAAAACAGCGGTTCTGGGCTCGATTTCCAGCTGTCCGGCTTCGCGCTGGGGACAGCCGACTACCATCAGCCGCTGGCCAAATTCCACCGGCATGTGGTTCTTATTGTTCATATAATCATACAGCGAAACCTGCCCGTAATCATTGAGATCCGCATCCTCAAACAGAGCCCCCGGGATGTAGGTGTACTCAATCGCCAGCGGTTCCTCATCCCCATACCGGACACGGTGCAAAGCAAATATCTGATCCGCTACGTCCAGGCGCAGCCGCTGGCTCATCGTCGGATAGCCTTGCACAAACCCATGGAAAATCACCTTGCTGGAAGCGCTCATGTCGGCTTTTTTAGCCCGGGCGCTGATCCCGTAGTTTGCTTCGCTGCCAGCGGTTCCCAATAACAGCTTGTTTTTCTTGCCGCGCACAAAGGTCCCCTTACCCTGGATCCGGTAGAGATAGCCGTCCTTGACCAGCACTTCGATCGCGTTTTTTACTGTCATCCGGTTGATATCATACAGCTGGGCCATTTCCCGTTCCGAGGGAATCATTTCATCAGGCAGATAGTCACCGTCTTCAATTTTTTTTATGATGCTGTCACGCAGCTGCATGTAGATCGGCGGTCTGTAATTCATGGCGCTTCCCTCCTACTTCACAAAGACAAAACGGTTCATTAACAGGATGTTTTCACTGTATTCTATCCGGCGGTTCTGGGTGTCATAGACAATCCCGTGTTCTTTGATCAGAGATTCACCCAGTTCCACCTTCAACAGTTCGCTTTCCATCTCATTGGCATGGACAACGCTGATTTCCTTTTCCGCGCGGTCCATGACGATATGATATTCTTTTTCCAGCACCGCGTATAAGGAGCAAAGTGAAAAATCAAATTTCTCCAGTCCCGGTACATATTCCGCAAACGTATAGCTTCGCTCAATCGCAATCGCCTCGTCTTCCAGTTTGCGCAGCCGGCTGAGCTGGTAAAGCGGTGTCGCGATCGGAATGTCAATCCGCGCGGCCAGCTTTTTGTCGGCTTCCATTTTGCCAAAATGAAGCAGCGTCACGCTGGAAGGCTTGCCCATCAGCTCCAGAATGTTGGATGTGGATTGAAACTCCTTCAGGTTTTTGATGATCCGGCGTTTGGCCACATAATAACCGCTCCGGTTCTTTGAATAGATATAGCCTTCATGTTTGAGAATCTGCAGACTGGAGCGGATCGTCAGCCGCTGCACTGAAAACTCATCGCACAGTTCTCTTTCCGAAGGCAGGCGGCATTCTTGCGGATATTGCCCGCTTTCAATTTGGGAGCGGATCTCATCCGCGATCAGAACATCCAGGGTTATCCCTTTCATACGTTTCACCTGCTTTTCCAAGGTTCCTACCATTTTTTTAATTTTATTATACCAGAGTTTCGTATTTTTTCCACCCGTGTGGAAATCTTCAGTACATTTTTGCGCGACTCAGGCTTCTGAACTTGCGTTTGTTTGTTGATTATCCGTCAGGTTTTTCAGCCAGTTTCCCTTTTTCAAAAACCAGGTCGCCAGGCAGACTTTGATCAAACCGGCGCCTTCCACAAGGCAGTAGGCAGGGAACAGCGGGATCCGGAACACCCGGGCAACCAAAAAGCTCAGCAGCACCGGCCCAAACCAGGTGAACAAGCCGTCGATGATCAGCACCGACTTCGTGTCCCCGCCAGCGCGCAGAATATAATAAACCGTGTTGGCATAGCCCTGGGTCCAGGCCAGAAAAGCCTTCGCCAAAATCAGCGCGGCAGCCATCGAAACATTCGCGGCGCTTAAGGAGAACCAGACTGGTGCCCAGCGGTGAATCGCGACCAGAATCACACCGCCGGCCAGATAAACGACCAGCGCAAAGCCGATCATGCGTTTGGCGTCCTGCTTGGCCTGTTCCAGCTTGCCCGAACCTAAGGCCTGGCCGATGATGACACCCACGGCTACCGAACAGCCGCTGAAGGCGACATAGACAAGATTGCTGATGTTGTCGACCACCGTGATCGCCGGAATGTACTGTTCTGCGATAAAGCTGTAATTAATAAAGATCATGTTCAGTCCCAGCGACCAGATCAATTCGTTTCCCATCAGCGGCAGCGCCTTGCGGATAACCGTCCAACGCATCGAAGAGGGCAGATTATTTTTTAACCGCAGCTTCAGCGCCGGCAGATATTTGCGGGAGGCATAGAACAAATAAGCCGCTTCCAAAAACCGCGCGATCATCGTTGCGGCCGCTGCGCCGATCACTCCCCAGCGCGGAAAGTGGAATAAACCATAAATCAGCAGCGCGTTTAAAACAATGTTGACCAGGCAGGAAATCATGCCGGACACCATCGGAATCGCCGGCCGACCCATGACGCGGCACGCCACGCTGATCATCGACGTGCAGGCAAACGGCAGCAGCGTCCACAGCAGCACGCCTAAATACGCTTCCGCATCCGCCAGCACCAGCGGATTCTGAACAAATAAACCGAGAATCGGCTGCGGGAAAATGACCAGAATTCCGGTCACCAGAATCCCCATCACACAGCACAAGCCAAGTCCAAAATTATACAGATCGGTAATCTGATCCTCCTGCCGCGCCCCCATGTATTGCGAGATGAAGATTCCGATCCCATTGCTTAATCCGAATAAAATCAGCTGATAAACAAAAAAGACTTTGTTGACGATCGCGACCGCGCTGATCGCATTCTCCCCGATCCCGCCGATCATCATCGTATCGCACAGGTTCAGCATATTCGTTAAAAGCTGCTGGATCATGACCGGCAGCGAGAGTAAAATTACCCGTTTTAAAAACGCCCAGTTTTCCCGCTTCATCCTGAATTCCCCCTTATTCAAGCTGGTTATGAAAGATATTGTAAGGCGAAATGACAATGAATGCAAGACGGCGGGAAACGTCCGCAGAGAATGGACGCTGTATTTTCGGGATCAATGTTGCAGCTTTCCAGAGAGGATCGCTGCCTTGCATCAATGCCTGAACTCAATTTTTCCCCCTGATTGACAAACTCATCGAAGCCCGCCATATCCCAGAGGGCAAGCACGATAAGAAGGGTGTCCGGCTTGTTGTCAAGCTTCGCTTTTTTCCGCTTTCCCGAATTTGCTTCCCTATCTCCGCAAATCCTGCGGCAGTTAAACTCGCCGATTGATTCTGATCGCTGTTTAACCATTTCATATTTCCTTGTTCTCGGCCGCTATCGCTTGCTGAATTCAGCGGTTTTCCCCCCTACGCCAATCGCAAGCAGCCTTTTAAATATGGGAATTTTTAGTGAATTCCCAGGGCTTTCTTGATCTTTCCGGGGAACTCGTTTAAAATAAGCCAAGTTGTTCGTTCTGTGAAAGCGAACATGAAAGGGGGATAAACACCTTGAACCACGTGTTAAAAAATATAAATAAGCATCGGCTTCGGATCGGAGGCTTGTGCTTGATGAGCGCGACGCCCTTTACCGCCGTCTTTCTGATGCAGTATGTCTACTGCGGCGATCCGTGGCAAATTTCCGCGTCCGCCTTTCTGGCCAACGCGATCTGCGTCGGCGTGCTTTATTATCTGCTTTGCGCCCTGATCCGCAAACCGGCCGCCGCCAGCGTTATGATCCACACGGCCTGCGCGCTTTTAGGCGCGATCAATTATTTCGTCTCCGTCTTCCGCGGCACGCCGGTTCTGCCCTGGGACCTGACGGCGCTGAACACGGCGCTGGCCGTCTCTTCCACCTATGATTTTACGCCGACCGGGCCCATGATCATCGCTGCGGTAGTTTTGATCGGAGCGTTGATCGTTCTCCTTCATTTCCGCAGGTTTGACGTACTGCCCCATGCGCTCTGCCGACGCTTTCCCCTGCCGCTGCGGCTTCTCTGCCTGACGCTGGCGCTGCTTTGCGCGGTCTTCACCTCTCCGAAAAACCTGGCCCGCTTCAACGTTCAGACAGATGTCTGGGATCAGCGCGGCGCTTATCAGAAAAGCGGAATCCTCGCTACCTTCCTGCGCAATACCGAATTCATGAACGTCGAAGTTCCTTCCGATACCTCCAGAGAAAAGCTGGATCAGATCTTAAGCTCCGTCTTTGCAAAGGCGCCGGCACTGACTTTGAATCAGAAACCGCATATCATCGCAATCATGAATGAATCGTGGGCGGATTTTGAAGAATTCGGCAATCTTCAGCTCAGCGAAAGCGTCATCGACGGTATTGCCAAGCTGGATAACGCCCGGTTCTCCCACGCCTATGCTTCCGTTTTCGGCGCGGGTACCAGCGCCAGTGAATTTGAGTTTCTCACCGGAAATTCGATGGCCTTTTTGCCCTCTGGAAGCATCCCTTATCAACAATATATTTTAAAGGATTCCTTTTCTCTGGCTTCCCAGCTGAAACAGCTCGGCTATCAAACGGCGGCGTTTCATCCGGGCGAGCGGAGTTCCTGGCAGCGGGATCAGGCTTATCCGCGGCTGGGCTTCGACTCGTTTAAAAGCGCAGATGAACTGGACGTTCCGATCATCACAGAACATGGCTATGTCAGCGATGAAACAGATTTTGATCAGAT
Source organism: Holdemania sp. (assembly GCF_986127675.1). Lineage (NCBI taxonomy): Bacteria > Bacillati > Bacillota > Erysipelotrichia > Erysipelotrichales > Erysipelotrichaceae > Holdemania > Holdemania sp. The sequence continues at coordinate 4,834 of NZ_CFQZWI010000088.1, forward strand.
TGTGTGGGACTATGAACATCGCGATCCCGACAAACCGTTATTTCTGTTTAACGTCACCATTCAGAATCATGGCGCGTACACTGTCAAGGACTATCCGGCGGAAATTCGCCTGATGGATCAGCCGGGCGTTTATCCGATGGCCGAACAGTATCTGACGCTCGTTCACAAAACAGAAGACCAGTTTCTGCGGCTGACTGAATATTTCAGCCAACAGGATGAACCGGTGCTGATTCTGATGTTCGGCGATCACCAGCCTTCCGTGGAACCGGCATTTCTGGACAAAGCTTATGGCGTGGAAGACGGCACATTATCCATGGAAGAGTATATGAACAAATTTCGAGTTCCGTTTGTCCTCTGGGCTAATTACCCCCTGCCGGAAACAGCGCTGCCGGAAATCAGTCTTAATTTTCTGTCGTCGCTTCTGTTAAACTATGCCGGATTGGAACCGGATGCTTATGGTCAGTATTTACAGACTCTGCGCACATCGCTGCCGGTCGTTACCTTTGCGGGCTATATGGATTCGCAGGGAAATGCGTACAGTCATTGGGAATCTACGGATTTCACCGCTGTCCTTGAGGATTATCAGACCCTGCAATATGAGCGGCTGTTTGGCAGCGGTTATTTTCAGGATCAATTAACGGAAAAGGCCGAAACTTTATCCCATCCCTGATCCGGATCTTGGAAACCGACGGACAGAGAATAAGATTTTCGCTCAAAGATTTCCGTTTTATCTCTAATGCTGCTTACGAAAACAGCGGATTGCCTGACGGTGTACATAACGCCCGGGCAGTCCGCTTTTTATCTCTCATTTTCCTGTTTCTGATGAAGAAACAGGTAAATAGGGGAAGGGGAATGGCTGAAAAATGATTACCGCACGATGGAGCGAAGAGGCGAGTTAGAGCGGGTTCAATGAAGACTTCAATTTTTCATCTGCACAAAAGCAAAAAGAAGCGAAATTCAATCCGCTCCTTTTCCCGTGTTCTTTCTTAAACTTGAGGAAAGATAAAAAGACAGGGGTACGAAGTTTTGATAACGCTTCATACCCCCTGCTTCTTTGCATGAAAATTTCAGGTCTGCCCTAAGCTGAGGAAGAACCTTTTCCTGATCCTGATTCTTTTTTGGCAAGCTCTGCCCTTTCAGCACCCTGCGCCTGAAAGCAGGCTCCCTGCCGCAGATTTCTGCATTCCAACAGTTTGCGTGAAATCCTGATTTTGATGAATCGAGATTGTTTATTTCACCGCAGCCAGCCGTTCGTTCAGCGCCGTTTTCGCCGCTTCATCGCTCAGTTTTTCAACCAGCCGTTCGGCCTGACTCTTCACGGCGGCCGAGCCGGTCTTTTCCACACGGCTGACCAGCAGATCCATCAAGGCTTGCAGCGATTGTTCGTCCGCCGCGTTCTGATAGCCTTCGTCAGTTTCGATCAATGTCAGCTTGTTCGCAACCATCTGCGCCAACAGGGAATCGATGCTGTCCATGGATGTCGGATTCAGTGCGTCATAAGCAAGCGTCGCCACACCGCCCAGGGTTCCGCCGATGAAATGGTTGCCATAGAAATAATTCGGATTGACCGTCGGATCGACAACCGGACTGTTGATCTTGTTGGACAGCCAGATGACGATCATATCATTTTCCGGGTCGATTAAACTCAGTGTACCTGTCCAACCGGTATGACCATACGTTGAAGCTCCGGCCTGTGGTCCGAAATACCAGCTGTAACCATGATCGCCCATGCGCCGCCAGCCTAATCCATAGGTCTGGCTTGTGAACTTCGGCTTGGTGAATTGATCAATCGTCTGTTTCGAGAACAGCTTGACATCGCCATAACCGCCCTGGTTCAGCATGACCTGCGCTAAGCGCGCCAGATCCTGCGCGTCGGCAAACAGACCGGCATGACCGGAAACACCGTTCATCGCATAGAAAGCTTTTTCATCATGGACTTCGCCCTGAATCGTATCGGTACGGTTAACCGTAAACGAAATCGCGCCGTCGCGGGAATTGCCGTTCAGCTCGGTTGCCGCGCACTGGTCTTTTTCAAATCCCTTCTGCAGCGGATTGAAGACGATGTGATCGAGGCCCAGCGGCTTGTAGATATTTTCTTCGACAAAGACATCGAGATCCATGCCGGTAACCTGTTCGACGATCAGTCCCAGAAGCATGTAGTCGACATCAGAGTATACGGTCTTGCTTCCCGGCTCATACTGCAGCGGAGTCTTCAGTATCATTTCCCTGGTCGTGGCTTTTTCCACTGAATACAGATCGTTGACGCCGTTGACAATTCCATCATCCTTGTCGTAGGTATCGTTATGATACTGCGGATCGGCCGGGAATCCGGCCTGATGTTCCAGAATGTTCTGGAGAGTCATCGTGTCCTTGCCCCGGATGGCAGCGCCTGCTTCATCCTTGAATTCCGGGAAATAGCTTTGAATCGTATCGGTAATGTTGACCTTGCCTTCGCTGACCAGCATTTGCAGCGCATAGTTGGTCGCGTACATTTTGGTGTTGGACGCTAAATCATATAAGGTTTCCGGAGTGCTTGGCACCGGATTTTCAATCCGCGTTCCATCCTGATTGTAGGAATTGGCATAGCCGTAAGCCGTGTTTTTGATCATCTTTCCGTCTTTGATGATGACCAGCTGACCACCCGGGAATCCATATTCCACTTCCTTGTTCAGCAGATCGTCAATAAAGCTGAGCTTCTCGCTGCTGAAGCCGACTTCCTCCGGTGTCCCTTCGATCACCGTCGGATAGTCAACTTTAATATTGACGCTTGCGGTTTCCGGAAGAATGTTGGTTACCTGAATCGTGTTGATCTCGTTGGTTGCCAGAGCCGAGAAATCGACCGTGAAGGCTTTCCCCGCAAATTCGCTGTGATCGACGGCTGTTCCGTTGATGAACAGATCGAAGCTTTCCGCTCCCTTCGGCGTCACGGAAACCTGGCCTTGTCCGGCATACGTTTTGATTGTTGTCAGATTGTTCATCGCCAGCGTGTCGTCCAATCCCTCCAGCGGATAGGTGACATCTGCCTGAACGCCTTTAACGCTGACGCCTTCGCTCAGCGTAACGCCGCGCGTTTCATTCGTCTGCGCCGAAGGCTGGCCGGCGGATGACGAGTTGTTTGCGCTGCAGCCTGCCGCCGTGGTGGCTAACACGGCAGCCAGGACTAAAATCATCAGTTTTTTCATCCTTGTTCCTCTCTTTCGACGATCTCTTTCCAGAGATTTCCTTTTCGACTCTTCCATCATAGCAGGATCTGGTCAGACCAGTCAAGAGAAAATGTGAAGCGCTTACAAACTTGTTTTTTCACAAATAAAAATCTGTCCAGAAGCATCGCCCGGAACAGATTTCAGTTTTTTTTGATGATTTTTCAAAATCCACAGCCCTTCACGGCTGACGCCTATGAGTCAGGATCAAACGTAATATTCAAGCTTTACGCTTGGATTTAAGACTCATTATGCCTGGTTGTGACTTGAATTCCAGATAAACTTCGAAAGGGATAGAAATAAAATCAGGAATCATGCGGCTATCAGGATCTGTTGGCGATCGCCTTGACTTCCTGATTTGTTTTTGCCGATTCAGCCCAGCTGAGCCAGAATTGCCAGTATTTCCGGCAGTTGTTTTACAAAATAATGGGCTTTCGACTGATCCATCGGGAATCGTTCGCCCTGCCGGGCAATTACCGTCATTCCTGCCGAGACGCCCGCCTGGATCCCATACGGCGAATCCTCCACAACGACGCATTGCCGCGGATCCAATTTCAATTTCTCCGCCGTGAACAGATAGATTTCCGGATTCGGCTTCGATTCTTTAAACATTCCGCCGGAGGTGACCAGTTCAAAATAAGGATACAGACCGGTGTCCGACAACATCTTCTCAATCATGGCAAACGAACTGGAAGACGCCAGCGCCAGTTTCTTTCCCTGCGCCTTCAACGCTTTCAACGTCTCTTCCACTCCCGGAAACAACAGCGCCTGATAATCTTCAATTCGCTGCGCATGGCGATATTCCCGCATCCCGACCATGAATTCGTCATACGGCTGCGGCAGTTCAATGCCTTCCAGAATTTTCGGCCACAGGTTCATCTTGCCATTCGCGCCGACCAGCAGATTTAATCGCTGCGGCGGCAGATCCACCTTCATCGCTCTGAAATATTCCATCAGTCTATCCTGATAATACTGTTCCGAATCGATCAGAACCCCGTCCATATCGAACACAACCGCTTTGATCTGCGTCATGTCATCACCCTCTCAATCGCTTCTAGTTTAGCGGATTTCCCAACCAGAGTAAAGGATTATTCCCCTTCCTTTATGGTCTTGTTATGAATTTCGTCGATCAATTCAAAATAATCTGCCCAGCGCTCTTCACGGATTGGCATCGGCGGTTCGTTGTCAAAGTAGAGCACCAGCGCCGGAGCAATCTGATTCCATCGCTCGACCAGTTCAAAATGGGTGCAATGTCCCTGACGGATCAGACGCATCGCTTTGGCATGATAATTAAAGTACATTGCGCAAATCCTCCCTTATCCGCTATTCTTTCCTGAATTCTGCCGCTTATCCCTTTTGCCGCTACCCCAATTCCGGTCCCCGCCTTGTCCTGCGCCCTTTTCTATGGTAGAATTCCCGTTGTACAATCGCAATTTCATGCAAATTCACGCAGAGAGGAGCATTTTATGTTAGAAGAACGTTTTTTCACAGCCGGAAAAGCCCTGAAATTGATTTTCATCGGTCAGGTCATCGCGCTGTTCGTCAGTTTGCCCAATGTGGGAAATCTCATCAGCTTGATCGCCGGAATTACCATTTTAGTCGGTATTGTCAAAATCCGCAAAGCGGATGCTTTATATAACCGGGCTTTTATCATGGTTCTGTGCAGCTTGGGCTGCAGTCTGGTTCTGTCTATGGCGACAGTTTACTTTTCCAGCCTGTATGCCGATGGAAATCTCGGCGCGGCTCAAACCTTTATGATCGTGGCGCTGATCCTGTCTGTCGTCGCCGCCGTGTTTGGATTTCTTCAGAATTTCTTCATCATCAAGGGAACGACGAAATTCCTGGGTGAACTGCAGGAAGAAGCGCTGGTCAAGCATGGGGAAACAACCTGGAAATTGATGATTATCAGCTATGGGCTCAATATTCTGTTTTCCGTCTTACTGCTGTTTGTATCCGATTGGTCCAGCGTCCTGTCGCTTGTCAGCAACGTCGTGAATATGGCGATCACCTTCGTTTACATCCTGTTCTTATACCGCAGTGAAATCCGGCTGTTAGCGGACTCCAAAACGGCAGACTAAACCGGAATCAGATTACAAAGTTCAGATTTATTTAAAATAAACGCGTTCATCCTGTCAGTTCAGGGGTGAACGCGTTTTACTTCAGGCTTTTACCGGATCGGCGTTTCAGCCTGACTGATGTGGATGGATTCTGCGTTGGCCTTTTCCTCTGTATTCATTCCCGATGGCCTGAATTTTGTGTCGTCATTAACGAAAACCGGTTTTGCGACGGAATTCTCCTCAGTTTTCAACATGGCAATCATTTCCGGCAGCTGTTCTTTTGTCCGCCAATACCAGGCGCCAATCATGAATAACATGACCGCCGTTACGATCAACCCGCCTTCTGGTCCGAAGGTTCCGCCATTAAGCAGGGAATTGCCTTTCATATAGGTTGTCAGCAGACCGCTTTCCTGACCGCCGCTGACAGAAAAGCCGTAAATTGGTCCCTGGAAGAAATTCCAGAAAATATGAAAACCGATGGCCGAATACAGGTTGCCGCTGGAAAGTGTGATCAGCGACAGAAACAAGCCGATCAGAAAGAGATTGAGATAGGGAAGCCACCCGATCCCCTGATTCGCTGAGTGAAGCAGCGAAAAGATCAGGGAAGGCACCAAAATGATCAGCCCTGGATTGTGTGTCTGCCGCATAACGCCCTGAATATAGCCGCGGCAGATGATTTCTTCCGAATAGCCAATCAGAATATACAGGAAGAACATGATCAGCAGCGAAGGTGAGCCTTGGGGAATCCAAGTCAAAACCTGTGCGCTGTCCGTGACTATGAGAAGCAGAAAAACTAACGTCATGGAGCCAGCGCCCATCGCCAGTCCTTGTCTCATTGTCCTTCTCTGCTTCGCCAGCGGCGGAAGTCCCAGCGACGCCTTATCCTTTTTCAGCACCTTCGTCCATAACAGAATCGGAATCGTGATCATAACGATCGTCTGTAAGAACATCATGGAACTGTTGATGATCGCTGCTGTCTGAAAAGCCAGCGGCGTCGCGGCCGCAGTCGTCGGATCCAGATTCCCGGTTGTGGTCATGATAAACACAAATCCAAACTGAATGAGAAACATAAGAAGAAACAAAACGCCGAAAACCGTTCCCAGCATTCCTGCGATTTTCCAGCCGGAACGAAGTTCTCCATTTTTATTTTTAAACACAGTATCCCTTCTTTCCGGTTCATGATAGGAGTATATCATGATTCAATCCTGGCAACTCTTAAATCTTATTAAAGTTTTTGTGAAAAAACTATGTCTGCTTTAGTCCGGATATTTAAGATCTTATCGAAGAGCCTCTCATTCAGTTGAACTGTTGAACTGAACCAGACTGTGTTTTTTAACGGGGTATCAAAAATTGAATACCAACCCACATATCTAAACGGTATGTCCTCATGAATACGATACATCTTGCCTGCTTTACCGCTATTGTTTAAGTTATGAAATATAACGGTACAGACAAAATAAAATTTTTAAAGTATTTCTCCGATTTCTCTATAAGCTTCCGACTCTGGAAACTCGTTTAAATTGATTTTTCGCTCTCTTCTTTGGCTTACAATCTGACGAACCTGTTCTGCCAGATCTTCGGATGTCTTGATCATCTCATACCGCTCCGATAATATCAGCAACTCATCACCATTTAACTGTTGAAGCAAATCTGTTTCTTTTTCTCCGATCGAAATCTGGAAGCTCAACATCTGTCGAAGCATCATTCTTTGTCTTGCTTCCCCTTTACGTTCCCCTTGCTGTCTGCCTATGCGCTCCCCAATGCATTCCCCGATCTTCTTCCCTAACCGCTGCCCTTTTTCGTAAATCTTCTGTTCGTCAATTTCATCAAACCGTGTCCTCATCAATGCGATGTCCAAGCTTGTACTTCTCAAAAACTCCATCCGCTGTTCTTCTGTCATTCTGATCATTGGAATCACCTCTGAAGATAGTTTTAAACCGTGGCCGCCAGCTTAGACTGTGGGATGGCATTCGTCCTTTGATTCACAATCTGACGAACCTGTTCTGCCAGATCTTCGGATGTCTTGATCATCTCATACC
>NZ_CFQZWI010000089.1:0-11711 GCF_986127675.1 Holdemania sp.
CCATTAACTGCGGGTGCGTCTTGCTGATCTTCCAGGCGCCGTGCTTGTCCTTGATCCGCATCATCCGGATCACGCCGTCCTGATCCATGTCTTCCGGCACTAAACCCGGCTGCTGCACCGGCGTCAGATACGGCCGGTCAGCGGAACGCAGGTCATACGGCGAAGTCAGATACACCTCGCTGCCGTCCACGCTGATCCGCGGGATGACATAGAACGTCAGGGTGTCCGCCAGCCGCGTCAGCTGGGCATCCTCGCCATAGTTTGTGCACAAGACGTCGAGCGTATGCAGCGCCGCCATCGAACCGGTCACTTCCCCGGCATGCGTATTGGCGTCGATATAGAACGCCGGCTTCGCCAGCGGATCGCCCGTCTGCTTATTGGTCAGCGTCAGCGCCCATACGTCGCGGTCCTTTTCACTCTTGCAGATCGATTCCATCGCAAGTAAATCCGGATGGTTTTTGACCAGCGTCTGCAGCGCTTCGGTCAGCTCGGAATAAGCATAGTAATGATCGTACTGAAAGGTTGTTTTCATTCGGACACCTCCATCTTTATTTTATATTCAGTCCTGCCCTGGCTTAGTCAGCTTGAATTCAACGATTTGCTCAGGCCGGCCGGTAATCCTATGATGCGCCAAAATCCTGTTTTTTTACAACACTTTGCTTAAGAATTCAATCGTTCGCGGATGGGTTGGATGATCGAAGATTTCCGCCGGACTGCCCTGTTCGGCGATCACGCCTTCATCCATAAACAACACGCGGTCACTGACCGACCGGGCAAAGCCCATTTCATGCGTGACGATCACACACGTCATGCCGCCTTCCGCCAGCTGCTGGATGACCTCCAGAACGTCCTTGACCATTTCCGGATCGAGCGCCGAGGTCGGTTCGTCGAACAACATGACGTCCGGCTCCATCGCCATCGCCCGCACGATCGCCAGCCGCTGCTTCTGACCGCCGGAGAGCTTGCGCGGATATTCGTGCGCCTTGTCCTCCAGGCCGACCTGCTTCAACAGCTTCATCGCTTTCTCTTCCGCTTCCTTCTGCGGAACCTTCTTTTCCAGCGTCGGGGTGATCGTGATGTTTTCCAGCACGGTTAAATGCGGGAAAACGTTGAAATGCTGGAACACCATGCCGATCTTCTGACGGTGGTGGTCGATATTGATCTTTTTGTCGGCAATGTCCACGCCTTCAAAGATGACCTGGCCGCTGGTCGGCTTTTCCAGCAGGTTCAGACACCGCAGAAACGTCGACTTGCCGCTGCCGGAGGGGCCGATGATCGAGACGACCTCGCCCTTATGAATCGTTTCGTTGATTCCTTTTAAAACTTCCAGCGATCCGAAATTCTTTTTCAGATCTTTGACTTCAATTAATTTTTCTCCTGCATTAATCACTGACGCTCATCCTCTTTTCCATATATTGAATGCCCTTCGATAAGACAAAGGTCACGACGAAGTAGATCGCGGCAATGATGATCAGCGGCTGCCAGGCATAGAACTTCGTGCTCATTAACAGCGTCCGCGTATACATCAGCTCGCCGATATAGAAGGTGGAAGCCAGCGAGGTTTCCTTGATCATCGTGACAAACTCGTTGCCCAGCGCCGGCAGGATATTCTTGACCGCCTGCGGCAGAATGATTTTCATCATCATGTGCCGGTTGGACATGCCCAGACTCTTGGCCGCCTCACTCTGGCCCTTGTCGACCGCCTGAATGCCGGAACGGATAATTTCCGCGACATAAGCCGAGCTGTTGAAGACCAGCGCGATGACGACGCAGGCATATTTGGACAGGTTCAGCCATGGGAAGGCCATTGGCAAAAAGAAGCGGAAGATATACAGCTGTACGAGAATCGGCGTGCCGCGCAGCACTTCGACATACACCGCCGTGATGAATTTCAGCAGCGGATTTTTCGACAGCTTGATAATCGCGATCAGCGCGCCGAAGATCGTGCCGAAGAAGACCGTGATTGCCGCCAGCTTCAAGGTTTCCCACAAGCCGCTCATGAAGATGCCGGAATTCTCCTGGAAGACCTGGATGACGCCCGGCGACTTCTTTGCGACGCCTTCGGAGCCATCGAATTCAATGCCCAGCTTGGAAGCCAGCGTCTTGGCTTCGTTTTTCCATTGTTCATACAGCCCCTTTTCGTTGATGTCCGCAATTATGTTGTTGATCGCGGCAATCAGCTCCGTTTCGCCTTTTTTGACGGCGAGTACGTTGCCGGCATGCTGATCTTCCAACGTCGTATCGAAGCGCGCATCCGCCAAGATCAGCGAATTGTCCTTGGATACATAGCCTTTGGCCACGTCGCAGTCGGAAGCCAGCGCATCCACCTTGTTGGTGGTTAAGCTCAGGATGCCGATGTCCATCGACGTGATCGTTTCCAGCGTCGCCTGTGGCAGCTGGGTCTGCACATAGTTTTCCTGCAATGAGCCGGCCTGCGCGGCGATCAGTTTCCCATCGAAGCTGGCCAGCTCCGGATACTTCTCCGCATCCACGCGGCGGATCATCAGCCCCTGACAGGCCGCTTCTCCGGTTTTGTTAAACCCGTCGGATAATTCAAAGGAATCCTCGCGGTCTTCCTTCCAGCCGAAACCGCTGATCGCCATGTCGCTTTCGCCCAGATCGACTGAGCTGAGCACCATCGCGAAGTCCATCGCCTGAATTTCCAGCTCGACGCCCAGCTGATCAGCGATGTACTGCGCCATCATGATGTCGGAGCCGACATACTGGTCCTGTCCTTTCCTGGAATCGTCGATAAACTCCTGCGGCGCAAAGTCCGGCGACGTCGCGACGATCAGTTTGCCCCGCTGCAGGATTTCCTCCAGCCGGTTGGCGGGATTGCCTTGAGCTGGTTGTTCCTCCTCGGCCGCCAGCGACAATCCGGTTGTGATCCACAGGCAGAAAATCATAACGGCCAGGATCAGCGTGTTCTTCATCTTTCTCATATTACCCCTCTTTTCCAAACAAAAAAGCCGTTCCTCTAATCTAGGAACGACTCACATCGCGGTACCACCCTAGTTGCCGGAACAAAAACATCCGACCCCCTCGTTCGTTAACGCAGACTCACGTTTCAGACTACTGCTTTCATCTGAACTTCTCCCAGGTGCGCTTCGCTTTTGACAGTGCCGCCAAACTTTCACTCTGTTTTGGCTCGCTGATGGATATCTCAAGCTACTCTCCTGTTCACTGAATTTTGAATATGGATTCAGTTTAAGCGAAACTGAGACGGTTGTCAAGACGGAAATGAACTGCTTCGCGATAAAAAGAGAAATTTTACATCAATCCATGTAACTTCTTACATTCTTTTTTTATTTGTCCGGCTGCGTTTATTTATCATAGATATGGATGATGTTTTTCAACAGGATGGAAAGACTGCCGTCAGGATTAGTGATGAATTCCACATGGCTCTGATCGTGCATATAATCAATCGGCAAAACGATCGAAATCCCGCTGTCGGTCACCAGCTTCTGCTTTTTCAGCTTGGCGTCGTAGGCGGAGCTGGTCACAACCATCCGCTGCTGGTCCAGACCACGGTCCTGCAGCTTCGCTTTCGCTTCAAACAGCGTCGAAGGATCGTCGACGTAGATTTCCTCAAAGACTTCCTCAAGATTGACTTCTTCCTTTTCCTGCAGCGATTCTGCGACTTTCTGCTTGAACTCGACGCGGCGGTTCATCTCGGTCAGATCGTCGCTGGGATGAATTTCCTGCACGATTTTCTGCGCCGCCTTGATCTTCTCCTTCGGCGTCATATCAAATTTTTGATTCAGCAGCAGTTCCGAAAGCGGCGTAAAGCCTTTTTCCTTCTTTTCAATCAGCTGCGTCAGCCCGGTGAACAGATCAGTGCAGAACTCAAAGCTCACCCCGGCCGACGCGCCGGGCAGCGTCGTCTGGTATTCGACTAACTCCAGCCGGGTCTGGCGTTCATCCTGGCTGAGATGGTGAATCAGCGAGCTGCGGTAATCCAGAATTCCGACATATAAGCTTAAATGCCGGTCGATCTCCAGCAGCGCGAACAGAACATCCGCGCTCTGGCCGCCGTTGCTTTGGCGGTAGTTGAACAGCTTTTCCAGCAGCTGCAGCGTAAACTGGTAAAACACCTGCCAGTCCGAGGCTTTCAGCACCTCATCCAGCTGGACCCCGCCGATGCTGGCCGTTGTGCTTGTGCGGCAGTGTTCGCTGCCCGTCAGACGCTGCAGCCGTTTTTCCAGATAGGTATTTAAAAAGTCCGTCGGTTCCAATTCCACCTGCGAAACCACAGGCATCCCCAGATTCATATCCAGGCTGTGCAGAATCGCGGTTTTTAATTCGATCGTTTCCACGAGCGATTCCTCCTTTATCCTGGGCTTAGTTTACCTTTTTTTCCGCAAAAAGAAAAGACATCTCGTTTCTGAAATGTCCTGCTTCCCCGTTTTACAGCTGCGTCATACCGCCGACGGCAGCGATGATTTCCTCGGTGTCCAGCGTGCTGAACCGGCTGCGGTTAAACCGGATCGTCTTCGACTGCATATCGACGATGACCGACAGATCCACGTTCATATAGAAACCCTTGACCAGACACGTGCGGATCGAATCCTTGGCCAGATCATGCTTGACGATCGCCAGACTTTCCACATCAGTATAGACTGGAATTCCCCGATCTTCCGAATACATCTGAAGTTCTTCCAGACGGATATAATCGACGACGAATGCGTCTAAATTCGCAATCCGGTCGGCGTACTCCAATAACTGTAAGGTCGCGTTTTCCTCCGCCATCAGCGGCACGGCATATTCTTCCACCAGCGTGTTGCCGATGATTTGTGTTTGTTTCTTATTCATCCTGCTCACCCATCCTGCTCCTTTACTTATCATCATTATACTATGTTTTAGGAAAAGTGAATATGCTGAATTGAATAATATCCTTATTTTTTTAATTTCGACAATGTTCGACATAGAAATGATCACAGCGCTTACATTTCCGTTATTTTCCTGCTTATTTAATTATGCTGAAAAGAGTGCCTTTTTCATGCCCGCAGCGATTTAAAAAGTCTGGAATCAAACTCGTTCCAGACCGGTTATCCTGATGAAAGTGACCGAAATCGAGATTGGAAATTTAATTCTATCCTTCCAATCCGTCGATGAACGCCAGCACCTGCGCGACGTCCTGATCCGGCTTTACTTTGTCAAAACGCTTTAAGATGTTTCCCTGCTCGTCGATCACAAACGTCGTACGCGCCACGCCCATCACCTTTTTGCCATACATCATCTTTTCCTGCCAGACGCCATAAGCTTCGATCGCGATCCGTTCAGGATCGGAAAGCAGCGTAAAATTCAGGCTCTGCCTGGCGATGAATTTCTGATGAGACGCCGCGGAGTCTTTGGAGATGCCGATCACCTTGAGATTCCGCGCGGCCAGTTCGGCAAAATGATCGCGATAGCTGCAAGCTTGCTTTGTGCAGCCCGGCGTGCTGTCCTTGGGATAAAAATAGACGACGACCTTCTGCCCCAGGAAGTCATGCAGCGCTACTTCGTTGCCCTCGCTGTCGTTCAGTTTGAAATTATATGCTTTTTCCATGATTGTTCGTCCTTTCTTTGTTTTTTTATTTTTGTCAGCTTTATCATACCCGTTTTTTCGGTTTCTGCCTACTCTGACGCCCGGATTTTCTGCTTCCTTTACCGTAATCAGAGGATATCCATGCAAACTTTTGAAGATAAAGAAAGGAATGGGTATCAGGAAAAGGAATATACAGCGAATACTTCATTGAATTTTGCGAAAAGAAAACAAAAGATGATGATATAATCAACTTGAAAAGACTGCCGATAAAAAGCTGAACTCTAATCCATATTTACTTACTGGCTGAGTTGATCGGTAACAGCTTTCACTCTAACTGGAGGTTAACAATGAAAAAAATCATCGTGGCTGCGGATTCTTTCAAAGGTTGTATGTCCAGCAGCGAGATCGGAGCGCACATTCAGACTGTGACGCATGAACTTCTTCCGGCGGCTGAAGTCACAGTTCTGCCGATCAGCGACGGAGGCGAAGGCTTAGTTGAAGCTGTCGTTAAAAACGGCGGCTTTCTCCGTCAGGAAGGGATGTTCTGCGATCCTCAGTGTCAGCCATGGAGCGCAGTCTGGGCCAGGAGGGGATCGGAAGCCGTGATTGAACTGGCTCAATGCAGCGGGCTGGGTTTATGCCAGCCCCACAATCCTGCTCTGGCTTCAACCTACGGCACAGGTCTGCAAATCAAAGCGGCTTTAAACGCCGGATGCAAAACGATTTATCTGGGTCTGGGCGGCAGCGGCACGCATGATGGGGGATGCGGAATCGCGGCGGCTCTGGGCGTGCGTTTTTTCCATCAGGGAAAAACCTTTCTGCCTACCGGTTTGACATTGGATCAAATCGAAGCGATCGACGTTTCCGGCTGTGAACTGCGAAACTTCGACGCACAGCTGATCTGCCTGTGCGACGTCACAAATCCATTGTTCGGCAGTACCGGGGCAGCCCAGGTGTTCGCCCGGCAGAAAGGCGCAGATGAACGGCTGATCGGCCAGCTGGACCGCAGCACGGAAGCGCTGACGCGCAAAGTGGAAGCCTGGCAGGCCTGTTCCCTGGCAAATCTGCCGGGATTGGGCGCGGCCGGGGCCTGCGGTCTGATGTTGAAAGGGTTGTTCAACTGTGAAATCCGCAGCGGACTAAAACAGCTTTTACAATGGATGCGGCTGGACGAACAGCTGGCGGAAGCGGATTTGATCGTTACCGGCGAAGGCCGGATCGACGCGCAAAGTTTACAAGGCAAGGTCCCGCTGGGCATCCTTCGTCATGCTCAGCAGGCAAACGTACCGGTTCTGGCGGTATGCGGTCAGCTCGGTATGGCGAAAACAACGCTGCTGGAAGCTGGATTTTGCGATGTGCTCGTATTGCAGCAGCCGTCCATGAGCGAGCAGGAAAGCATCCTGCACGCCCCACAGCGGCTGCAGGAAGAATGGAGACACTGGCTGAAACAGAATTTACCGCGGCAGGAACTGGCTGAAAAATCCGTCAGTGTGTCATAAGCGCAGTCAAGAACATTTTCCCGGACATTGGATTATGATAGAATAAGAAAAAGAGCCAAAAGAGGTATACCATGAAAATCCGTCATTACCCTGCCGCTCAGCGACAGAAAATTCAAGCGCTTTTAGACTTCAGCCGGCGGATGCTGCGCACCCAGCGGCAGACCTGCGTTAAAGCGTGCAGCTGGGACGTATCGGAAATTGTCCCCAACAAACCCTTGCCGCCATGGGAAATTTTTGCCGCGGAGGAGGATGACGGTCAGATCATCGGAGCTTTGGCGCTGGATCCTACCCGCTGGCAAATTGATTTGTTAGCGGTCCTGCAGCACCATCAGGGCGAAGGCTTATCCAGCGAACTGCTGCATCAGGCCCGCCGGTTCGCGAAAAAACATCATCATTTTGAGCTGCAGGTGATCGTCCTGATGCCCTCGCTGCCATTCTTTTTGAAAGAAGAATTTACGCTGATGTCCAGCGATCATCATCCGGTCCAGCTGCAGGAACGGTTCTTCATGCGGCAAACGTTGCGGCCGCGGCTGGTGCTGGCGGCGGAGCCCTTTGACGACGGCTGGGACGCCCGGGCGTTTAATGAGAGCCTGCAGGCGCTCGTACCGATTTCTCAATGCCAGTCGGTTTCCTGCAATCTAAGCGACGGACAACATGGATATGTCGACGCGCTGATTGGCCAGTCAGTCTGCCAGCGGGTGACCCTGCCCGTTGATCCGGCTTTCCCTGCCCGAAAAATCAGTTATGCCGTGCGGGGCAACAACGCGATTCTGGAACTTTCCGCGCTCGCTGATGAAACCAGTACCCGGCTTGGCGGTCACCTGATCCTTCATGCCCTCAACCAGGGCTGCCGCCGGTTTTATCTGGTGCTCAGCAACGCCATACCGCAGGATGGCGGTTTGGGGATGCTGGAAGCGCTGGGCATGAAGTTTGTTTACGACGATCTGGGTGAAATCGTCCGGGCAGACGATCAGGAATTGAAGAAAACGCTGCGCGGATTGACGTTCATCGCGCTGTGCGATCCCAAGGATTTATACCGCAATGCCCTACCTGCTTCGCCGCTCATTCGCTGGCTGCAGCAAACTTCGTCCGCCGCCGAACCGGGCGCGGGCGCAGGTTATGGGCTGGGCTATACGATTCAGGTACTGCTGCGCGGGAAATGTCAGGACGGCGTCGCTGCCTTGATGTCGACGATCGGTTTTCGGGAACGGCTGCGCCATGCGGACGCCTTGCTTTGCTTCCGCCAGAAATTCCTGTCGCCTTCCTCCTCCAGTTCCCTGCCTCAGGCTGCGGCGATCGCGCATCATGAAGACATGACGACCATCTTAGTGACGCCGGCAAAGACAAACGCCGCTCAGGCTGAAATTCTGGGCTTTGATCATGTTGTCAATCTGCCGGAAGGACCGTTAAGCGATCAGGATGTTCAAAAGACATTAAGCCGGATTCTTAACGAGCTGAACGGTTTGTAGCCGGAATAGCGGTTCAATTTCATGAAATCTCCTTTCATCATGAAGGTGCTGCCCGGGAAACCGGGCATGGGATTCACTGACAATGCAATGACGTGGATCAGCCTGACTCTGGATCGTATCGCTGCGTGAAATTTCCGGCAGACTGCGCTCTGTCTCGTTTCGTCACAGATCGGAAAAGTCGGGAGGTGTCAGGTCCACGGCGATGATCCCCCCGTTTTCAACAGCCCCTTTGCCAGCCAGAATGTCTGGTTCGGTCAGAATCATCAGAATTCAAACGGTGCCTTCGTTCAATGCTGCTTCGAAGAACTGGTC
The DNA here is from genome assembly GCF_986127675.1 of Holdemania sp. Classification (NCBI taxonomy): domain Bacteria; kingdom Bacillati; phylum Bacillota; class Erysipelotrichia; order Erysipelotrichales; family Erysipelotrichaceae; genus Holdemania; species Holdemania sp. The sequence continues at coordinate 8,808 of NZ_CFQZWI010000089.1, forward strand.
ATAATCGCCGAGGAATCGCCGGGATCGTCCAGATGGACAATCAACAACGCGTGCCCAGGGTGGGAATGTTCTTCGCTTGAAGCGCTGTTGGAAGCCGCGCGGCAAAACCTCGGGGTCACACTCCTGTCTCAGCCGCTGGCCCATCAGAAGATCGAAACCCGGCGCTTCACCCCCGTGATCGTCAGTGATTTCCGTTTAGAAAATTCTCTGTCGCAGCTTTGTCATAAACAAAAATACAAAACCCCGGCGATGCTCAAACGCATAAGACTGGCGGAAACGACGGCGCAGGACTGACGCAGGATGAAGGCTGAGAACAGCGCCGGGATCCGTGCTTTTCTATTTCATGGACGCCTTTGATGCCTTTGTTTTTGTGCATCCCTTGATAATGGAAGGGATAAAAACAGATAAAAGCCCCGCGGCTTTCGTTTCTGAAAGAACGGGGCTTTTCATTTTGATTTTCTTGATCCGTACCGGTTCTCGTTACAGGGAATACCGACGGATTCTAAATTTCTGCTTATTTGTTCGCTGCCGCGTTAGCGCCTGCGATCCGGCCGAAGACCATGATATCCGCAATCGCGTCGGAGCCTAAACGGTTGGTGCCGTGGATGCCGCCGGTTACTTCGCCAGCCGCATACAGATTTTCAATGACGTTGCCGTCAACATTGACCACCTGAGCTTCCGGATTGATCTTGATGCCGCCCATCGTGTGGTGGATTGCCGGAATCGACTTCATGATATAGTAAGGACCTTCGCCGAAGGCGATCAGATCGCCGCGCTTGTTGAATTCCTCATCCTTGCCCTTTTCGCAGTATTCGTTATACTTCGCGACGGTGGCCTTCAGGTTTTCCGCATCGATGCCGAAATGCGCTGCCGCTTCTTCGATCGTGTCGGCTTTTACCAACATGCCGCGTTCAATCAGATCATCATATTCGTTTTGATGCTGCTCGCGGACGCCGGAAGCGACCATCGAAGCTTCGTCCCAGAACAAATACGAGAAGCCGTCGGTGGTTTCCGTGACCGCTTTGGAGATGACGTCACGGCGTTCCAGTTCCTCAACGAACCGCTTGCCTTCCAGGTTGACTAAGATCGCACGGCCGTCCAGACGGACGTCGCCGACATACAGTAAGCGTCCGGTTTCCGCATCGCAGGTCGGATAAGTCTGGATCCATTCCATGTCGACCAGCTTCGCGCCGATCGCTTCCGCCATCGTGATGCCGTCGCCGGTCGATCCGACGCTGTTGGTGGACAGGATTTTTTCATCCATCATCGGGTTGTACTGCTTGCGCATTTCCAGATTGGAGCCAAAGCCGCCGGTCGCGATGATCACGCCGTTGTGAGCGGTGTAGGTCAGGGTCTGACCGTCATGCTGGGCTTCGACGCCGATCACTTTGCCCGCTTCGTCCTGGATCAATTTGGTCGCCGGCGTATCGGTCTGGATTTCGATGCCCAGCTCGTCGCATTTGGCCTTTAACTTCTGGATAGGTTCCACGCCGCTGGCGTTGAGCGGTACCAGACTGCGCTTGACAGAATGACCGCCGAAGAATAACATATTATCCTCAAACTGAACATGCACGTCGTCGCGCAGCCATTCCGCAGCGCTCAGGGCATTTTCAGCCAGAACCCGGACCACTTCCGGATCCGCGATATTGTCGCCGCCCTTCATGATGTCTTCATAGAACAGATCGACGGAATCCTCGATCCCTTCCTTTTCCTGCAGCCAGTTGCCCGGAGCGGCCATTTCCGCGCCGGAGATCAGCGTGTTGCCGCCGACCATCGGCATTTTTTCCAGCACGAGAACGCTCGCACCGTTTTCCTTTGCGGTGATCGCCGCCGCCATACCGGCTCCGCCTGCGCCTAAGACGATTACGTCGGCTTCGGTATTGACGTCCGCAGTTTTCGGCTCGTCGCTGGTCTTCGGCTGTTCCGCAGGCTTCTGCGAACAGGCGGTCAGGCTCAGCGCCATGACGCCCGCTAACGCCAGAAGAGTTACTTTCTTCATTTCTTTTTCCTCCCTTTGACAACATCACTTATTTGTGATTACATTAGCATTATAGCCCGGCAGGACTTGTTTGTATTTGCACAAATTTTCGAAAATTTGTACTTTATCAACCTGAGGTGATCCCCATGAAATTTAAAACCCGAATGATCGTGACATTCAGCGCGCTGATCACCGCCGCCTTTGCGGTTTTGATGAGCCTTGTATACCTGACCGTTTCCCACGCCAATCAACAGCTGGTCTCCTCCACCAGCGTCCAGCTGTTCGACGCCAAAGCCCGCGAAGCCGGCGACTGGCTGGCCCAGCGCGTCAGTGAACTGGAAATCATCGCGCTCAGCCCGGCGGTGCAGTCGATGGATTTTGACCGCATCCGGCCGTTTGTCGAAACGCTCAACGCCGACGTCGGGCAGCGCTATGGCAATCAATGGGGCACCTTCGCCATCGGCATGCGCGATGGGATCGGCTGGGTGGCCCAGGATAAGACGATCGACGTATCCGGTCGCGATTATTTTGAACGTGCAATGACCGGTGATGAACCATTTATTCTGAGCGAACCGGTCACTTCCAAGACCGACAACGCCCCGATCGCCCTGATCTGTTATCCGCTGCGCAAAGACGGTGTGCCGTATGGTTTTATCAACGGTGCGATCGCGCTCAACCGGCTGACGGAGCTGGCGCAGGGGATTGATTTCTATAACGGGATATCGTGGATTATGGACAGCGAGGGACGCAACTACACCGTGCTGCCGGAAGCGCTGAGCAGCGCGAAGCTGGCGCAGTTCGCCGAGCATCTGAAAGTGGATCCGCCGACATCCACCCGTTATGTCTCGGACGGCAGTTCGTTTTTCTACTTTACGCCGATCCCGATGACGGAGGATTGGTTTTTAAGATCGGAAGAGCGTCGTGTA